>JBKHYB010000099.1:0-5995 GCA_046565725.1 Actinomycetota bacterium | reverse complement strand
CTGGTAGCGCTTGAGTCGCATGTTGCCCTCCTCCGATATCTGAAGTGGACAAAACTAGACACAAGTCACAGCAACATCAAGCAAACCAACCATGGCCCCAACGGGATTCGAACCCGTGCTACCGCCTTGAAAGGGCGGCGTCCTGGACCTGGCTAGACGATGGGGCCTTGCCGTCGGAGAGCTTACGATGGGTCGCGATGACTCAGAGACGTGAGGGGGATAGCCGGTTCGGCCTCGTGCTCGGCGGGGGTGGTCTCGTCGGGATGGCCTACCACGCCGGCGTGCTGCAAGCGCTTCACGAGCGTGGTGTCGACGTGACCGGTGCCGACGTCATCGTCGGCACGAGTGCCGGTTCGATCATCGGTGCCTATCTAGCGTCGGGATGGGCTCAGACCGACTTCTACGAGTACGCGCACCGTCGTCATCCGAACGCGGCTAAGGATCCAGACGATATGGAACAGCAGGTCCGCGAGATCTTCGAACCGCTGTGGTCGACGCCACAGGAACGGGTCCGTCGTTACATCGGCTCGGCTTTCGCCCTCGCCTCGTCGCGCGGCCATCTGCATCGTTTGACCAAGGGCAAACCTCCGATCCAGAGCCTCCGAAAGGGATTCCCGTCTGGGATGTATTCGACCGAGCGCACGCGACAGCGGCTGCATGAAGAGCTTCCTCCGGAGTGGCCTCATGAGGGTCTGCGCGTCTGCACCGTGGATCTCTACAGCGGCGAACGGGTCGTGTTCGGTGCGAAGAGCGCCCCTGAGGCACATCTCGCGGATGCGGTGCTGGCTTCGACGGCGATCCCCGGCGTGTTCCCCGCTGTGAGTATCGACGGCAAACGTTACGTGGATGGTGGCGCCTATAGCGCAACCTCCCTCGATGTCGCCGTGAAAGAGGGTTGCGATCGGATCCTGTGCGTGGCGCCACTCGGATATCGCAACGAAGGCGCGGCGATAGACCCGAAGGTGTGGCTCCCGATAATCACTCGCTCGTTGTTCGCCAGGTCGCTCCGGCGCGAGGTCAACGATGCGAGAAGCAAGGGCGTTGAGGTGCTCGTTATCAGGCCTTCGATCGAAGATCTGCCCCATATGGGCTCGAACGCTATGCGCAGCTTCGACCGCAAGGGGTTGACGGAGCGAGCGCGCCGGAGTGCCCTAAAGGCGCTGGTGGATCTCGAAGGTCACCCGGTTTTGGAGACTACGAGAACTACATCCCGCTAGCCGGGCGGAGCGAAGAATTCGAGAGCTATGTTGTCCGGGTCCCTGAATGACAGACCGCTGCCGTAGGGGGCATCCTCGATGCCGCCGTGTTTGATGCCCAACTCGTCGAGCCGGCCTTCCCATTCCTGTAGCTCGGCCCTTGATGCGACTCCGAACGCGATGTGATCAAGCCCCGTCCTGTATTCGCTGAAGACCGGTGTGTCGTTCTCGGCTGGATGTGTGTGGATCCCGAAGAGGGTCGAGCCTAAGGCGTAGACGACGTGATAGAAGGAGCCGGCGTTCTCATCGAGGACGGGCTCCGCGTTGAAGAGCTTGCTGTACCAATCCCTGCTGCGGTCGATGTCGGTAACCGTGACCGCAACATGACCGATCGGCGGGAACGCTGTCATCTATCTCTCCTTTCCTTCATCCTCAGCAAACGGGCCAGAGGAAGCAGTGCCGGGATCTTGGCCTATCGAGGCGACGACGCTGAGTGGAGCTTTGTAATGGCCGACCACGTCGAACCAGCGCTTCGCTTTCAGACCGGTAGAGAGATCGATCTCTGCCGTCAGGATGCCCTCGCGGTCGTACAACGGTCCTGCGAGGTAGCCTCCGCCGATGGGCTCGATGATGGCGGCTCCTCCCCGTCCGAATGTGTCCAGATCGGGAAGGGGCACAGGGAAGTCATCGGGGAAGGCCTCGCGTGGGATGAATTGCGGAACCGAGATCACGAATGCCCCCGACTCGATCGCGATGTGACGCATGCTCGCCAGCCAACCGTCTGAGTCGTCCGCGGTTGGAGCGGTCCATATCTGAACGCCCTGCTCGTAGAGCGAGTAGCGAGCGAGAGGCATCCGGTTTTCCCAACAGATCAGCCCTCCGATCCGCCCTAGATCGGTCGGGATCACCTTCAGGTCGTTACCGTCTCCGACGCCGTGAAACAGCCTTTCGTGCATGGTGGGCATCAGCTTGCGGTGTTTGTGAAGGACTCCTTGGGGACCCAGCAGGGCCATCGAGTTGTAGAGGGAACCCGGCCTTTCGATCTCGCGTTCGTTGAAGCCGATCACGCAATAGATGTCGAGGTCCCGACAGCGATCGACCAGCTTGTCTATCGCCGGCCCGGGCAGTTCGATCGAGGATGCCCAGAGGCGCTCCCACATCTCGCCGAAGCCGTCGAACCTCGCCGCGAGATGACCCCAAGCACCACTCGGGTAGACCGAAACGAAGGTTTCCGGGAAGACCGCCAGTTGCGCGCCTTCGGCTTTGGCCTTCCCTAAGAGATCGATCGCCTTCTCGATCGTTGCGTCACTGTCCAGAATCACGGGCGTGGCTTGGACGGCGGCAACGATGGTACGTCCGGGGTTCCCCATGTGGGGACCAAACTACGCCCGCTCGGCTGGACAAAGCAAGGGAAAGTCGTGCGTCGTCCTAGGAGGCGGTGCCGGCATCCTCTTCGATGATCTCGTTGCCGTCGGCGTCCACCATCGTTCCTGCGGTGAACTCACTGCCGGCTTGTTTATCGCCGTAGTCGTCTTCGGTGTACTCACGCCCGCAGTTGGGACACGTCACCCGTACGTCGGCAACCTCTGCGCCGCACTCGGGACACTTGTGGTCTTCGGCCATCTCACTCATCACCCCCGTTCGTCGCTACCCGCAACGGAGGTGCCCGAAACGATTCCCTAGGACCGCAGGCGGTACAACTCTTCCCACTCCCGCTCGGCGGTGATGGGGAAGTCGTAGTAGGAGCCGCCCATAACGCCGGCATCGACCACTGCGTTCACGTAGCCCCTCGCCTCGCGTCGGGTGGTCTCACCACCGATGCCCCCGATCGGGTGGATACGGATGCTGGGGTCGGCCGTGCGCGAGCGGATCTGGTCGACGTTCTCGGACACGTAGTTGTAAACCGCGGACTTACCGCTGACCCGATAGCTGTAATAGGCCATGGGCATAACCACGTCGTAGAACTTGCCGACCTTGTAGTAGGGGAAGTTCGGCCAGTACAGCGATTGCACGTCGGGGACGATCCCACCGAGCGCATAACCGGGACCGACCTTCCGCCGGATCCAGCGCGATAGAGCAGCCGTCTGTTCGTTGCGTTTGTCGATGTTTCGGACGGCCGTCGACTCGATGTCCATCGCGAAGGAATCGAAGGTCTGGCCGGTTGCACTTTGGAACTCCAGAGCGTACTTCGTGCGCTTCCTGTCTTTATCGAGATTGCGGAAGCCGGGAACGTACCAGCCGACCACCGTGATGCCCGCGGCATGAGCGGCGTCGATGAAACGGCCCACCTTGGACGGCTTGAACATCGGTGACGCTTTGGGCTTGTGCCAGTTGGCGGTCTGTAGATAGAGGGTCCTAACGCCACGCGCCTGCATCTCCAACACGGCTTCCTCGGGGGTCTTCCAAACGTCCGCGTCGTACATGTCCACCCACGTTCCCAGCCCTCTGTAAGGAGTCACGTCCAGTGTCTGGCGGCGCGTGATCTTCTTCGGAGCTCGCTCTGTGCTCCCGACGCGCGGCGCGAACGGGTTGATGGCGCTGGCCGGCACCGCTACGGCCAGCAAGCCAACGATCATGGAAGAGAGGACGGCGCGATACCGCAATGCAACAACCCCTTTGCTAGGTAACCCTCGGTGAGCCCGCTGAAAGGCTAAACGGGGTTCGGGTATCCGGGACATCCGACATCTAGGAAGCCGACCAAAAGGGGATAGATGGGGCCTACGTATAACTCCCGACCTTTCGGTGGTACCGATGGACCTGTGCACCGGCCTCGAGGTGCGCGAACCTAAGGTGGCAGTCCAACGAGGGGAGACGTATCCGTGGGGATCGGCCACCAAGCAGTTGACGTCAAGATCGATGTGCCGCGTCATCCGACAGCGCCATCGATGGCTCGCCTGCGGGTGCGTCGCATACCGAAGTTCCCGGAACGGAGCCTTCCCACCGTCGAGCTGTTGTTGACGGAACTGGTGACCAACGCCCTGCTGCATAGCTACGGCCAAGGCGCTATCGAGATCCACGTATCGGCAGACGACGATCGGATCCGACTAGAGGTGGACGACGGCGGATCTGCCGACATCGACCCCGACGAGAAGATCGACCTCCCTGATGATTACGAGCAAGGAGGCAGAGGCCTTTTCCTCGTGCAGGAGATGTCGAGCCGATGGGGTGTTTCGGGTCCTCGGAGCAGCGTCGTCTGGTGTGAGTTAGACCTGCACTGAGATCGCTCGCCTTTCTTGTCGCCTGGTCGTCCTAGCATCTAGTTGCGGACCGAGTGAGGAGGAACGATGGGCAGACCGGTAGTGCACTTCGAGATCACCGGCAAAGACGGTAAGCGTCTGCACGAGTTCTACTCGCAGATGTTCGACTGGAAGATCGACAGCAGCAACGAGATGAACTATGGCATCGTCACTCGCGAGGACAACCTTTCAGCCGACGGGGTCGGGATCGGCGGCGGTATCGCCGAAGGACCAGAGGGTTACCCCGGCCACGTCACCTTCTACGTCGAGGTTCCCGATGTCGAAGAGTCCCTACAACTCGCAGAGAAGCTCGGCGGAAGCCGGATGATGGGTCCCGCTGAGGTCATGCCCGATCTTGTGATCGGCATCTTCTTGGACTTCGAGGGCCACCCTGTTGGTCTGATTCAGTCGACCCAGGGGCAGTGAAGCGATCCTCAACTAAAAGGGCCCTCCGAAGATCGGAGGGCCCTTCCTGCTACGCGTATCCCTAGACGACCTCGCACCACTGGAACAGGTCGTGGGTGTACTTGTTGTTGTAGCCAACCGCGCAAACGACGGCGCAGACATCCGGATCGCCGACGCAGCTAGCGTTGGCGGGTGTCCCGCTGGTAACAACGAAGAGCGAAGCTAGGAGCGACCCGGCCAGCAGTAGACGGAGCTTCTTCATCATGCACTCCTTCGTCCTTGATGGATCTTGGCGAGGAACATAGCAGACATATCGGGCGAGCATCCTTGGGGACAACCGGGAGCCTAGGGTTCCGCGCCCGCCTCTAGCTTCTTGAGGATGCGTCCGACGGTCTTCCAGGTGCGCGTGGTGATCTGTTTCCCGAAGGTCTTCTCGAGCCATGTCATGAGGTCTGGCGTAGACGCACCGGAGAGATCGAGCGAGCTGAAGACCTCTTTGCCTTCGACGCGAACGATCGTGAAGCCGCGGCCGTCTACGTGATGTGGCGTGCGGAGCTGCACCTTGGGGGCCGACTTGAGGAAGGTGACGTTGAGCCGCGTTTCCTTCGTGTCCTCGATACCGCCGTAAAGGTCGGACTTGGCGAGGTTGCGGAGCTGATTGTGACTGCGGATGATGGTGCTGCTGAAGAAGCCGAGTCGTTCCTGCATCCCCTGCTCGATCGTGCTTTCAAGTGCCTTGACGGCGCGACTATCGCTGTCGAAGAGCACGTTTCCGCTCGAGATGACCGTCTCGACGCGAGTGAAGCCCATCTGCCGGAACGCCTCCCTCAACCTTTCGTTGCGCATGTTCGGGTTCATGGGTGCGATGCCGCGCAGAAGAGCCACATACCTCATCGCAAGAGTGTAGTCAGTGGGCTTCATGCAGCAGCCCTCGTCGTGGGTCCTGTCTTGTGGGTCCCCAGGGACTCGAACCCTGCCCGCCGGATTAAAAGTCCGGAGCTCTGCCAGATGAGCTAGGGACCCGCGGCCGGTACCCCGGCCGGGTCGCGTTCTGAACGCAGCCCAAGGATAGTCGGGCTGGTTGCGGGGGAGGACTAGCGGCGCGCCATGGGCGGTGGGAGGTCCGCCGGTTTGGTGTTCTGCTTGATCGTCTTCTCG
>JBKHYB010000098.1:0-6038 GCA_046565725.1 Actinomycetota bacterium | reverse complement strand
CCAGGGGAGCCAGCAGGCGCACGACGTTGTCGTAGGTGCCCGCCTTCAGGACCAGCACCCCGTTCTCGTAACAACGCTTGACCACGGCCGCCGTGGCTAGCTTGTTGGGCTCCTTCGTCTCGCGATCGATAACCAGTTCGATGCCGATCATGGGGCCGAGGCCGCGGATCTCGCCGATGATCTCGATCTCGTCGATCAGAGGATCGAGGCGGTCGCGGATCAGGCGACCCTGGCGCTCTGCCCTCTGCAGCATGTCGGTCTCGGTCAGTTCCGCCAGCACGGCCAGAGCCGCAGCGCACGCCACAGGGTTGCCCCCATACGTCCCACCCAGACCACCGACGTGCGGAGCATCCATGACCTCGGCGGCGCCGGTGATCCCCGAGATGGGCAGCCCCGCGCCCAGAGATTTCGCAGTCGTGATGATGTCGGGCACGACCCCGTAATGCTCGGCTGCGAACAGTTTCCCGGTACGACCCATGCCCGATTGGATCTCGTCGTCGATCAACAGGATGTCTCGTTCGGTGCAGATGGCACGCAGCGCCGGAAGGAAGTCGTCGGGTGCGACGACGAAGCCGCCTTCGCCCTGGACCGGCTCGATGATCATGGCCGCGACCGCGTCCCGGCCCAGTTGGGAATCGATCATGTCTGCCGTGAGCTCCGCACATGCGACGCCGCACGATGGATGTTTAAGTCCGAGGGGGCAGCGATAGCAGTAGGCGAAGGGGGCGCGGTAGGTCTCGGGCGCGTAAGGTCCGAAGCCCTTGCGATAGGGCATGTCCTTTGCGGTCAGCGTCATCCCCATCAATGTGCGACCGTGGAAGGCGTTCGTGAACGAAACGATCGCTGATCTTCCCGTCGAGTAACGGGCGATCTTGACCGCGTTCTCTACCGCTTCGGCCCCCGAGTTGGCGAGCATCGTCTTCTTGGGATGGTCGCCGGGGGTTACCTCATTGAGGCGTTCCGCGAGCTCCACATAGCCCTCGTACATGGTGACGTGGAAGCACTCGTGTAAGAACCGGTCGACCTGTGCATGCACGGCTTCGACGACGCGTGGGTTGCCCCGACCGACGTTGAGAACGCCGAGACCGCCAGCGAGATCGATGAAGGTGTTGCCGTCGACGTCGGTCACGCTCGCGGCTTCCCCGGAAGCCACGAATATCGGCGCGACCTGGAACACGCCACGTGGCACGGCCGCCTCTCTGCGTTCGAACAGCTCCTTAGACCTGGGGCCCGGGATCGATCCTCGCTCGGACATGTCACCTCCCATCACGCCGGTGTCCAACACGCTATACCCCCGCCCCCGTCTGGCTCCATCGGCATCTCGACGGGGAGGAAAAAAACGGGAAGGGATAGCATCGAAGCATGAGGGAGGGGCCGAAGGCCCCGTACCGGAGGAGGGTCGATGCAAGCAGCCAAGCGGTTCCTGGTGGCCGGCGAATGGCGGGATTCGTCCGAAACCTTCGATGTGACCAGCCCATACGATGGCTCGGTCGTAGCCACCGTATGTAAGCCCACCGGCCGGGACGTCGAGGATGCCGTAGCCGCGGCGGATGCGTGTTTCGAAGAGTCCCGCAAGTTGCCGGTGCACGCCCGGGCCGAGGCGCTGATGCACATCTCGGCCCGCCTCCGAGAACGAACCGACGAGGTAGCCGAGATCATCGCTGCCGAAGGTGGCAAACCTCTCAAATGGGCCAAGGTCGAGGCGGCCCGGGCGTCGTCCACCTTCCGATGGGCGGCCGAGGAGATAAGGCGTGGCCAGGAAGAGATCATGCGGCTGGACACCGAGGCGTCGCTCGGCTCCCGACTCGGGATCGTGCGGCGCTTCCCGCTGGGGCCGGTGCTGGGGATATCTCCCTTCAACTTCCCCGTGAACCTCGTGGCGCACAAGTTGGCACCGGCACTGGCCGTCGGTGCACCGATCGTGCTGAAACCCGCGAGCGCAACGCCTCTGGGAGCCTTGCTGCTGGCCGAGATGTTCCTCGAGACCGACCTCCCGCCTGCGATGTGCCAAGTGATAACGATCGGAGGGGGCGAGACGTCGAAGATCGCGACCGATGCCCGCTTCAAGAAGATCAGCTTCACCGGATCGTCGGATGTGGGCTGGGAACTGAAAGCCAAGGGCAAACAGGCCATCACGCTCGAGCTCGGTGGTAACGCGGGGGTGATCGTCCACGATGACGCCGATCTCGAACACGCCGCCCAGCGGGTAGCTTTCGGCGGTTACTACCAGGCCGGACAGTCGTGCATGGCCGTGCAGAGGGTGCTGGTGCATGAAGCCGTCGCCGAACGCTTCAACGAACTGCTGGTGGCCGAGATCGGGAAGCTCAGGACCGGCGATCCGCTGGATCCCGACACCGATGTAGGCCCCGTCATCGATCGTGAAGCTCTCGACCGCATCTCGGCATGGGTGGACGAAGCCGTGCAGGCGGGGGCCGAGGTGCTGATCGGCGGCAAGCGGGAAGACCCCTTCTATCTGCCGACCGTGCTGAGCAACACCGCTCCAAACATGAAGGTCCGCTGCGAAGAGATCTTCGGCCCGGTGATCACGGTCGGTACCTACTCGGATTTCGAGACCGCCATAGGCGAGGTCAACAACTCGAAGTACGGGCTGCAGGCCGGCCTGTTCACCAAGGACATCGATCGGATCATGCTGGCCCACCGAGACATCGTGGTGGGCGGGCTGATCGTCAACGACGTGTCGTCGTTCCGGGCGGACCAGATGCCCTATGGAGGGAGCAAGGACTCCGGATATGGCCGTGAGGGCCTGCGCTACGCGATGCAGGAGATGACAGAGCCCCGCATATTAGTCATTTCGAACGTCGCCCTTTAACCCTGGTCGTAAAGGCGGAGATGCCTATATCGTCGGTACATGTCGGACGTCCGCCTGGAGCGTCTTAGGAAGGTCTTCAAGGAGACCGTCGCTGTCGACGGCGTAGACGTCCATGTCCAGCCCGGGGAGTTCTTCGCCCTCCTCGGCCCCTCCGGGTGCGGGAAGACGACGACCTTGCGCATGATCGGCGGGTTCGAGGAACCGACGTCCGGGTCGATACACCTCGGCGGAGTGGATGTGACGGCCACGCCTCCGTACAAACGTGATGTCAACACCGTGTTCCAGTCGTACGCGTTGTTTCCCCATCTCGACGTTGCCGAGAACGTCGCCTACGGACTCAAGCGCAAGAAGGTTCCGGCGCGCGAGATCCCCAGGCGGGTTGACGAGATGCTTGAGCTGGTCGACCTGGCCGGCTACGGCAAGAGGCGGATCCAGCAACTGTCCGGGGGACAGCAACAGCGGGTGGCGCTGGCGCGCGCCTTGGTGAACAGGCCGCTGGTGCTGTTGCTCGACGAACCCCTCGGCGCCCTCGACCTCAAACTTCGCAAACTGATGCAGGTCGAGTTGAAACGCATCCAGAGTGAGGTCGGGATCACGTTCATCTATGTGACCCACGACCAAGAAGAGGCCATGACGATGAGCGACCGGATCGCCGTCATGAATGCCGGACATATGGAACAGATCGGTGCCCCCGAAGAGGTCTACGAAGCTCCCGCCACCGAGTTCGTTGCAGCGTTCCTAGGTGCATCCAACCTGCTCGATGGAGAGGTCGAGTCCGTATCCGGTGATGTGGCCAAGGTGAGACTGAGGTCCGGCCAGACCGTCGTGCTGCCGGCCGATCGACTCCCGGCGGGGTCCGCGTCGGTGCGGATAGGTGTGCGACCCGAGAAGCTGCACATCGCGCGGGCGGACGATCCGAACCCAGGGCACACCAACGCGATCGATGCCACCGTTACGGTTTCGATCTACACGGGGGTCAGCACCAACTACGCCTGTGTGACGAGGTCGGGAGAGAACGTCGACGTTTACGTCCAGAACACGAGTGGATCGGGAGAGGCGATCGGTGGGGGCGCTCCGGTTCGTCTCAGTTGGGAACCCAGGCACACCTTCGGTTTGGCACGAGAAGTGCAGGCCGAGCAGGCAGAGGGAGAGTCGGTTTGAGCGAGCGGGATGACTTTAGAGCGCTGTTCGGTGATCACAGCGAGATGTCTCGTCGGCAACTGCTGCGCCGGATGGGCGTGGGGGCGGGAGGCGTGTCGCTGGCCGCGTTCCTGGCTGCCTGTGGGGTCCAAGGAGATTCAGGAGGCAACGGCGACAAGACGGAACCGAACACCCTGACGACGAAGGAGCAGATGGGATCGTTCGTGTTCGCCAACTGGCCCCTGTACATAGATAGGGCCAAGGGGCGACGCCCGACGCTCGACGACTTCACCCGAGACACCGGCATCGAGGTCGAATACAAAGAGGTGATCGAGGACAACGAGAGCTTCTTCGGCACGATCAGGGAGCCCCTCAGCAACGATCAGTCTGTCGGCTACGACATGATCGTGGTGACGGACTGGTTGATCGCCAAGATGGCTCGTCTCGGGTATCTGGAAGAGCTCGATCATTCGAAGCTCCCGAACTTCGAAGCCCACGCCGCAAGCATCTACAAGGATCCCTCATACGACCCTGGGAACAAGTACAGCCTCCCGTGGCAGTCGGGCATCACGGGCATCGCCTACAACCCGGAACTGACCGGGCGCGAGATCACGTCGGTCGAAGACCTCTTCGATCCCGCCTTCAAAGGCAAGGTCGGGATGTTCAAAGAGATGCGAGACACGATGAATCTGATCCTGCTCGGTCTGGGAGTCGATCCGCAGGAGGCGACCGATGAGGACGCCGCCGCCGTTCGAGATAAGTTGCTGGAACAGCGTGACCAGGGCATCGTCCGCCAGTACTACGGCAACGAGTACACCGACGCGCTTATCCGGGAAGACCTGTGGCTGACGATCGCTTGGTCCGGGGACGTCTTCCAGTTGCAGTTCGACAAGCCCGAGTTGCAGTTCGTGGTGCCGGAAGAGGGTGCGATCCTGTGGGTGGACAACATGGCCATCCCCGACTTCGCCGAGGCCCCGATCGACGCCATGGAGTTCATGAACTACGTCTACCAACCCGAGATCGCGGCACAGATCGCATCGTGGGTGAACTACATCTGCCCGGTGCCGGCAGCGCAAGACATCATCCGCAAGCAAGCCGCGGACGCTAACGACGACTACCTGAAGTCGGTGGCCGAGAGTCCGCTGGTGTTCCCCACCCCCGAGATGGAGTCACGTCTGCACTCCTACCGCACCCTCAGTGAAGAGGAGGAGGAGTACTGGAACGATCTGTTCGGTGAAGTGGTCCAAGGCTGACCATGCGTAAGCGTGGACGGTTCGTGCCGTTCCTGTTGTCGATGCCGGGGCTTACCTGGCTGATCGTCTTCTTCGCCATCCCCGTGGCCACGATGGCGTCGATGTCGCTGCAGGAGGGCTCGCTGGAGCGCGGCTACACGTTCACGGGACACTGGCAGACCTACACCGAGGCTCTCGGCAAGTACGACACACAGCTGTTCCGGTCGCTGCTCTACGGCGCCATCGTCACCGTGGCGACGTTGATCATCAGCTACCCGATGGCTTACTGGATCGCTACCAAAGGTGGGCGGCGCAAGAACGTATTCCTGCTGCTGATCCTGTTGCCGTTCTTCACCCCGTTCGTCATCCGAACCCTGTCGTGGAAGTTCATCTTGGCCGACGAGGGGATCGTTCTGGGCACCCTCAAGGACATGGGGTGGCTGTCGGACGGGTTCCAGGTGTTGGCGACGCCGGTGGCGGTGGTGTCGGGCCTGGTCTACAACTTCCTTCCGTTCATGGCATTGCCGCTCTACGTCGCGCTCGAGCGTCTGGACCCTGCGATGCTCGATGCGGCCTATGACCTCTACTCCAGCAGGGTGCAGACCTTCACCAAGGTCATCTTCCCGCTGTCGTTGCCGGGCGTGTTCGCCGGTTCCTTGCTGACCTTCATCCCGTCGGTCGGCGACTTCATCAACGCAGAACTGCTCGGTGGCATCCGCACGACGATGATCGGCAACGTGATCCAGAGAGAGTTCCTCACCAACAACGACTATCCCGAGGGGGCCGCGCTGTCGCTGATGCTGATGGTCGGCATACTGATCGGGGTCGCGCTCTAC
>JBKHYB010000097.1:0-6066 GCA_046565725.1 Actinomycetota bacterium | reverse complement strand
AGCGGCCGTCGCTCTCTTCCTGGGGCCGATCGACGACCTGGCAGGCACTCGAGCGCCTCTGCATATCCCTCTACCTCTAGCGGTGCTCCTGTTCTTCGCGGGCGAGAGCATGGTCGTCCACCTGCAGCTTCGACGGGACGCCTACTCGTATTCGCTGACCGAGGTCGCGATGATCATCTGTCTGTTCTTCGCGGACCCGGCGACCGTGGTTCTCGGCCAGTCCCTAGGGTCCACGGCAGCTCTGACCGTGGTCCGGCGGCAATCGATACTGAAGCTCGTCTTCAACGTGGCCCACTACTGCTTCGAGGCCTGTCTGGCGGTGCTCCTGTTCGATGCCTTCGTATGGGGGTCCTCTCCGCTCGACCCTCTGACCTGGATGAAGGTGGTCGTTAGCGTCTCTCTGACCTCGACCGTGAGTACCCTGACCGTGGCCCTGGCGATAGGGATGTCGGGTTCCGATGTGGATCTCAAGGCAACGATGCGGGGCCTCGCCTACGGGCTCGTCCTGATGATGACCAACGTGAGCTTGGCTTTGCTCGGCGTCAACATCCTCTGGATCAAGCCGGGGGCGGCGATGTTGTTGGCCATCCCCACCGCAGTGCTGTTCGTGTCCTATCGGGCCTACATCGCGCAGCGCGAGAAGCGCGAGAGCGTCGAGTTGCTCTACGAGTCTTCACGTTCTGTCCAACGGTCTTCGAGTTCCGAACAGGCGATCATGACCCTGCTCAGCCAGGCACGTCAGATGTTCCGGGCCGAGGTTGCCCAGCTCACGCTCTTCTCCGAGGACGAAGAGAACCTGGCTTGGCGCAGCTCCCTCGGGCCGGACGATCTGGTCGGCGTGATGGAACCCGTGAAGCTCGATCCGAAGGAAGGCGTGTGGGCACGAGTGGCCTCGGAAGGTCAGGCCATCTTGATCCCCCGACCGATCCAGAACGACCGGCTCAGGGTCCACTTCGCCGCTCGCAACGTCTTCAAGGACGCGATGGTGGCGCCCATATTCGGCCGAGAGGGAGTTATGGGCACCGTGTTGGTGGGGGACCGGTTGGGCGAGGTGAGCACTTTCGACACTGAAGACCTCAAGCTCTTCGAGACCCTCGCCAACCACGCTAGCGTCTCCCTTGAGAACGCGCGCCTCGTGGACCGCCTGAAGGAATCTCTGGCCCACCTCACGGAGATGAACCGCTTGAAAGACGACTTCGTTGCGGCGGTGTCACACGAGCTGCGGACGCCGTTGACTTCCATCCAGGGATACGTGAAGACGCTGCTTCGGCCCGAGATGCGGGACTACGATCCGGAGGCGAGACATTCGTTCCTCGAGGCCGTGGATCGTCAGAGCGAGAGATTGCGGAGCCTGATCGAGGATCTCCTCGTCGTTGCCCGCCTCGATGCGCACGAGGTAACCCCGACGTGGACCCCGGTCCGGATCCCCGATGTGGTCGACCGCGTTCTGGTGGAGCTACGTGACCGAACCGCATCCCACACCCTCGTCCCGCAACTGCCAGAGCTTCCTACGATCAGTAGCGACGAGGGCAAGATCCAGCAGATAATCACCAACCTCATCGACAACGCATGTAAGTACACGCCGGAAGGGACCACCGTTACCGTTGCGGCACAGACCGAGGGCGAAGGTGTGACGGTCTCGGTGATCGACCAAGGGGAGGGCATCCCCGCGGACCAGCACGAGAAGATCTTCGACCGCTTCTACCAGGTCGACCAGTCTTCGACCCGCCAGGTGGGCGGGACCGGCCTGGGCCTGTATCTGTGTCGGAGACTCGCCGACGCCCTCGGGGGAAGGATCTGGCTGGAGCGCTCCGATGCGAACGGCTCGGTGTTCTCGCTGTGGGTTCCGCTATCGGCCCCCACCCGGTCCACCACCGATCTCGAGCCACAGATGGGCCCCGTAGCGCCCCTGATGCCGTAGCCACGTCCGGCTCTCGGTTCCACGACCGTTGGGAATGCCCCGTCCGCGCCCAAGGTTGATAATGACGCACTCAAGTCTCATAATGGTGTGGATATCAACTCTGAAGTGAACCGATCCCAAGGAGTGGCTTCGATGAGCAAGGCTGTCGGTATAGACCTCGGTACCACCAACTCGGTTGTGGCCGTCCTCGAAGGCGGCGAGCCCAACGTGATCGCCAACGCGGAGGGGGCACGGACGACACCCTCGGTCGTCGCCTTCACCAAGAACGGAGAGATCCTCGTCGGCGAGGTCGCCAAGCGACAAGCGATCACCAATCCCGATCGGACGATCCGTTCGATCAAGCGCGAGATAGGCACCGACCACAAGACGGACATCGATGGGAAGGGCTGGACGCCCCAGGAGATATCCGCGCGCATCCTCATGAAGCTCAAGGCCGACGCCGAGTCGTACCTGGGCGAGAAGGTAACCGAGGCCGTCATCACCGTGCCTGCTTACTTCGACGACGCTCAGCGGCAGGCCACCAAGGAGGCAGGTCAGATCGCGGGCCTCGAAGTGCTCAGGATCATCAACGAGCCGACGGCCGCCGCGCTCGCCTACGGGCTGGATAAGACCGACGGGCAGGACCAGACGATCTTGGTGTTCGACCTCGGGGGCGGCACCTTCGATGTCTCTCTGCTGGAGCTGGGCGACGGGGTCTTCGAGGTCAAAGCGACCCACGGTGACACCCACCTCGGTGGCGACGACTGGGATCAGCGGATCATCGACCACCTCGTGAAGACCTTCAAGGATCAGAATGGGGTCGACCTCTCGGTGGACAAGATGGCCATGCAGCGCCTGAAGGAGGCAGCCGAGAAGGCCAAGATCGAGCTGTCGTCTACCCAGACCACCAACATCAATCTGCCGTTCATCACGGCCACGGAGCAGGGGCCGCTACACCTCGAGCTTTCTCTCACCCGGAGTGAGTTCGAGAGGATGACCGAAGATCTACTCGAGCGCTGTAAGTCGCCGTTCAACCAGGCGGTAGCCGACGCCGGCATCACCGTCGACGACATCGACCACGTGATCCTGGTCGGTGGTTCCACCCGGATGCCGATGGTGCGCGAACTGGTCCGCAGCCTGACCGGCGGCAAGGACCCGCACCAGGGCGTGAACCCGGACGAGGTCGTCGCGGTCGGGGCAGCGATCCAGGCTGGGGTCCTCAAGGGCGAGGTTAAAGACGTGCTTCTGCTGGACGTAACGCCTCTCTCCCTCGGCGTTGAAACGAAGGGCGGCATCTTCACTCGTCTGATCGAGCGGAACACGACGATCCCGACCAAGCGTTCCGAGGTATCCACCACTGCCGACGACAATCAGCCTTCGGTCGAGATCCACGTCCTTCAAGGTGAAGCCGACATGGCTTACCGGAACAAATCGCTCGGCAAGGTTCAGCTGACCGACATCCCGCCCGCCCCCCGGGGCATCCCGCAGATCGAAGTCACCTTCGACATCGATGCCAACGGCATCGTCAACGTCTCGGCGAAGGATCTGGGGACGGGCAAGGAGCAATCCATGACGATCACCGGCGGCACGAAGCTGGCCGACAAAGAGATCAGTCAGATGATCAAAGAGGCCGAAGCGCATGCAGAGGAGGATCGCAAGCGGCGCGAGGAGGCCGAGGTTCGCAACCAGGCCGACAACGTCATCTACCAGACCGAGAAGTCGCTCAAGGAGCACGGCGACAAGCTCGATGAGAGCGACCGCAAGACGGTCGAGGATGCCCTGAACGAGACGAAGGAAGCCTTGAAGGGTTCCGACGTTGACCGCATCCGTGGTGCCTCGGAGGCGCTGATGACCGCTTCGCAGAAGATCGCAGAGGTCCTCTACAGGGCGGCCCAGGCCCAGGAGGCTCAAGCGGGTGCAGGCGCAACAACGGCCGCCTCTGGTGACGAGGTCGTGGACGCCGAGGTCGTCGACGATCAAGAGGAAAGCGCCTGATGACCGATCGTCGCGACGACCTGATGCCGGATGCCGAGGCGGTGGAGGACTCCACCCCCGGCGTCCAGGCTCGATCCGGCGAAGACCAGGTCCTGATGGACGAGTCGTCCCAAGCGGAACTCACTCCCGCGGGTGGCGGACCGTCGGATAACGGACCTGTCGAACAAGACGAGGAACCCGACTTCCGGTCCCTCTACCTACGCGAGCTGGCCGACAAGGACAACTTCCGGAAGCTCATGATCAAGAAGCAGACGGAGGTCGCGGAGTATGCGAATGAGGATCTCGCCCGCGCGCTCCTGCCCGTTCTCGACCACTTCAATCTGGCGATCGAACACGGGGAGGCGAGCGAAGGCGTTCGCTTGGCATTCAAGGAACTCATCGAGGTGCTGGGGAACGCCGGTTTACGAGAGATCCCCGTGAAACAAGGCGATCCGTTCGACCCTCAGATACATCACGCCCTCACGACGATGTCCGACGCCTCTGCCGAGTTCGAATCCGTGGGTCAGGTGCACCGGCGTGGCTACGCCTTCCGGGAGAAGGTTCTCAGGGCCCCAGAGGTGGTGGTCGCGCAACCCGTGGCTTCAGGGGAGGAATGACATGGCGCAGCGCGATTGGCTCGAGAAGGACTATTACAAGATCCTCGGCGTCTCCGAGTCGGCTTCCAAGGATGAGATCAAGAAGGCCTACCGGAAGTTGGCTCAGAAGTATCACCCCGACGCGAACAGTGGAGACGCCGAAGCCGAGTCGCGCTTCAAGGAAGTCTCGGAAGCCCACGCGATCCTAAGCAGCGACGAGAAACGGCAGGAATACGATCAGCTGCGACAGTTCGCAGCGGCGGGCGGCGAGCGCATCTACGGTTTCCGACCCGGTGAGGGTGGAGGGGTTCGGATCAACCTAGAGGACCTTTTCGGCGGAGAGGCGACCGGGTTCGAAGATCTGCTGGGTGGTTTCGGCTTCGGTCGCCGCGGCCCCCAACGCGGCGCGGACGCCGAGACGGAGGTCGCCCTGTCATTCGACCAAGCGGTTTACGGAACCATGGTGTCCCTTGCCGACGGGACGAAGGTGCGGATACCTGCCGGCATCTCGCCCGGAAAGAGGATCAGGGTGCGAGGGAGGGGAGAACCCGGAGCGGGCGGCGGACCGGCAGGGGATCTCTACGTCCGGGTCGATGTCGCACCGCATCCGGTGTTCAAGCTCGGGCAGAACGGCGATCTGAGCCTCACGGTTCCGGTGACGTTTCCCGAGGCGGCCTTGGGAGCGAAGGTCGAGGTACCCACGCTCGACGACCCGGTAACCGTCAAGATCCCCGCAGGGACTACCACCGGCAAGGTGCTGAGGGTCAGGGGTAGAGGGGCACCGCAGCCCAAGGGCGGCCGTGGAGACCTCCTCGTCAAGGTCGAGGTTCAGGTACCCCAGAAGCTCTCGCGACGCGAGAGGCAATTGCTCGAGGAGCTCGCCGGAGTCCAGAAGGATTCGCCGCGCGAGTACCTCGCCCCCTATCTGAAGAAGACGAAAGCGTCATAAGGAGGACGGGATGGCGAAGGGCAGCGAGCAGGACAGACCGATCTATGTCATCTCGATCGCCGCGGAGTTAGCGGGCGTTCATCCTCAGACCTTGCGCGTGTACGAGCGGAAGGGCTTGGTCCAGCCGAAACGAACGTCGGGGAACAGCCGGCGCTATTCACAGCGAGACATCCAGCTGCTGAAGCGGATCCAAGATCTGACGAACGAGGGGATCAATCTTGCAGGTGTGATGCGGATCCTCGAGCTGGAGCAAGAGATCGAGTCCCTCCGTAGGCACGTCGATTCCGTGACCAGACAAGCCAGTTCCCTGGAAGATCAACTCCACCAGGCGATGGAAGCTAGGGACGCGTCTGCGATCGTTAGGTTCAGCGAGGTCCGGCGCGTCCGGCGCGCCATGAAATCCGACATCGTCGACCAGCTCGCCCGTCGCCGTACCTTCCCCGTCCCTCCCGTTGGCGGAGACACAGGCAACACAGAGGGATGAAGAGATGGACATCAACAAGCTCACACTGAAGTCGCAAGAGGCGCTGGCGGAAGCTCAACGCCTTGCGAGAGATAACAACAACCAGCAGGTCGAGACGGGCCATCTGTTGATGGCGCTGCTCGGACAAACCGAGGGACTGATCCTGCCCCTGCTCCAGAAGATC
>JBKHYB010000096.1:220-6085 GCA_046565725.1 Actinomycetota bacterium | reverse complement strand
GGCCGGCAGGAAGTTGGCCGCTTTGGCGATCGCGCAGGTCAGGAGTCCTCTCGTGACGGCATCCCAGACCTTCAACAAGCCGGCGGTGATCGCTTTGACGACCCCGATGTAGCCGTTGGCGATAGCCGCGAACACGGTTATGAATCCGCCGTTGATCGCTTGAGAGACCGTGATCAGGTTCTGTGTGATGGCCTTGCCGATACTCAGCAGGCCCTTCTGAACCGCAACCGTGACCGCTATGTATCCCTGTCGCACCGCGGTCACCGGATCGAGGACGCCGTTGCGGATCAGATACTCCGCCGAGGCGATCTGGAACTGAAGGACGGTGGCCACGCTGATGACGTTCTCACGCACGGCCGTCAGAACGTCCAGCAGGCCGGCCTTGACCGCCTGGACCACTGGGATCAGGCCGTCACGCACGGCCTTCAACGCCGTGATGCGTCCCGTCTTGATGGCCGTCACGACGTCGATCAGGCCCTCGGTGATGGCGACATTGATCGTTAGATAACCGCCGCCGAGTAGGTCATCGAGACTGATGAAACCGTCTCGCCACGCCGTTAGTGCATCGATCAGACCCTGGTCAAGCGCACCTTTGATCGTGACCAGGTTGGCCTGCAGCGCTTGACCGATCATGAGACCTTCGGAGATCGCCTGCGGCAGCGACTTGCGTCCCGCTTTGACATCGGCGATGAGTTGCTGGGTCTTCTCGATGAGCAGGGTCATCACGTTGTTGCCGTCTGCGTACTGCTGGGCCTGAGATGACGGGATCATCCCGCTCACGTAGGCGTCCTCTGGCTCCAGGAGATCCTTGGTGATGGCTTCCTGCGACGACAGGATGTCTTGGTCTAGAGCGACACCAACCGGCAACAGACCTGTTTCCACGGCCTTGTTAACCGTGAGGAGGTCCTGGTTGATCAATTGCTCGGCCGTCAGACCCGCCTGAGTGATCAGCTCGAGCGGCTTCATCTCTTCCAAGCCTTCGACGATCTTGACGGGCTTCAGCAGTCCGGTGTTGATGGCCGCGGCCGGATCGATCAGATCGCAGGTGATCGCTTCTTCCTTCGACACCCAGCCTCTACTGAGAGCGGTATCGAGGTCGGTGAGTCCCACCGCAACCGCTCGCTCTCCGGTGATCTGACCGGTCTCGATGGCCTTCGCCAAGCTCAGGTGGCCCTCATCGATGAGGCCCTCGGTGTTGAGGCCCGTTTTGGCGACGAAGTCGGGGTTGGGCTCCACATCTGGTGGCGGCTCCCCTCCGCCCGAACCGTCCGGCCCCCAATCGAGCGACGTCGGAGGGTTCACCCCATCAAGGTATCGAACGTCCCCCGACGCGATGCTCAGGACGAAGAGGCCAGACTCGTTCGTGGTGGTGTTGGTGCCTGCGAACGCGATCTCGGTCCCATCGGGTGAATAGGCAATGTCGTGGATCCGTCCGAAGCCATTCAGCAGAACCGTCTCGTTCGACCCCGTTGGAGAGACGGTCATGATGGTCCCTGAGCCCTCGACGAATGCAACCGCCGTACCGTCCGGCGCCCAGTCGGGAGCGGTAGCTGTCTGACTGCTGACCGAGGTGTCCCGCAAGAGGCTGACGGTCCCCGTCGAGGCGTCGGCGATGTGAAGTTCGCTGCCGGTGCTGAAGGCGATCTTGTTCCCCGTGGGGGCCCATTCTGGGTCTTCCACCGCGCCACCGAAAGTGTCGGTCAGATTCGTGACGGTGGTTCCGTCGGAGTTCATCACGAATAGATCCCAGCCTCCCGTCACGGGTCTTACGAACGCGATCTGTGAGCGGTCTGGCGAGAAGGTCGGCTCGTTGTCGTTGGTAGCGACGGAACTCGGCTCCCTGGAAACCTGTTCGGCCCCGCTTCCGTCGGCATTCATCATCCAGATGCCGTAAGCGGGATCGCCGATCTCTCCAACCCCCCAGAAGACGATCTTGTCGCCGTCGCGGGAGTATGCCGGCGCGTACCCCGACACGGTTCCGGTCGTTAGTTGCGTGACGCCGGTGCCGTCCGACATCACGGAGTACAACTCGCTGCCGTAGTTGAAGACGATCCTTCCGGTCGCTATCGCTTGTGCTTGTCCCGATGGCAACAACACGGCGATCAAAGCGAGACATACCATCATCGCCATCGCCGGGATACTCACTCGCCGGTCTCTAGTGACACTCACCACGTAACCCCCCTGTCTCGTCCATCTCTTGCTCACAGCCCTTCCTTCCTTGCCCGTATCCGCCGCGTAGTCGTGCTGTCGCTAAGGGAGCCCTCGGCCGAAGACGCGTTTCACCGCCTCGGTTCGATTCCGCACGCCCAGGCGCACGTAGATGTCGTTGAGCCGACGGTAGATCTCCCCATCGGTGAGGTCCGCATCAAGGGCCAGTTCATGGACGGTGGTCCCCCGAGCCAGGTCGGCGAGCCATCGGATCTCCTCCACCCGTAGGAGAGGCTCGCCCGCGTCGTCGTGCGCAGTAGTGCTTTCTTTCACGGGACGACGCTACGAGCGCAGTGCGTTTCCGGCTTCGGGGAACTCCCTAGGTTTGGGCAGGGTCCAGACCGGCGAGTCCTCCCTCGGCAACGCGCGTCGCCAGTTCGACCCTCGAGCGGAGGCCGAGCTTCGAGTAGACGTTCGATAGGTGGAACTCGACCGTCTTAGGACTGAGGAAGAGCGCTGCTGCTGCTTCTCGGTTGGTCGCTCCGTCCGCGACGGCAAGGGCGACCTGGAGCTCCTGCGGGGTGAGTCTCGTTCCGCCTTGGGCGGGTGGCCGGCCGACCTTCTCGCCGGTCGCGGCCAGTTCTGAATCCGCTCGCCTGATCCACGGGGCGGCCCCCAAGGACCGGAAGATCCTCCGCGCTTCCCTCAACCGCACGCGCGCATCCTTCTTGTTCCCCCCGCGCCGCTGTCTCTCTCCATAGACCAGGAGCGTGCGCGCCTTCTCGTAGGGGTTGAAGGCATCCTCGTGATAACGCAAAGCCCGTTCGAAGTAGGTCTCCGGGTCCTCGGACAGCATCGCCCGGCATCGTGCTGCGAAGGCATTGGTCAGCAGCGTGCCGCCCGCCGCGTATCGCTCGATCTCGACCGTCGTCTCTTCGGCCTCCTCGGTGAGCCCGGCCATCAGGTATGCGTCGACCAGATCCGCCCACAGATGGACGACCTCTGGATTGGCGAGACCAGACGATGCACCGAGCTGGCGAGCGAGCTCCAGCTCCTCGACGGCTTCCCGGACGTTCCCCATACCGAGATCGAGAAGGCCTTCGAACGACGCGATGTAGACACGAAGCGACTCGGTCCGTAGCCGTTCGGTGAGTTGAAGGGCTTCCGATGCGGTTCGGTGTGCATCTTCGACCTGCCCGCGGGCTGCGTGGATCCGGCCCACCGTGATGAGGTTGCAGGCAGCCATAGCCTCCTGCCCGGTTTCATATCCGAGGCGAGCACCTTCCGTACCGTCAGCGAAGGCTCTGGCCCAATCTCCCATCCGGTAGCGGACCTCACATGCGACCGCGAGGGCGTAAGGAAGGGGAGCGGGGGCGCCGGCCATGCGGGCTCCGGTGACGGCCTCTTCTAACAGGCGGTCCGCCTCGTCGTATTCGCCGGCCCAGCCACTCGCCTGGGCAACGAAGGCCTTGATCGACCACACGTCGGGGGGCGGGACAAGGTCGAGGGCCGGTCGGTACTTTTCGAACAGGTCGCGCGCTTCGGCCGAGCCGTTGCGAAGCAGGACCGCAGCCGCCAGGTTCAGTCCGGCCCACACCTCCAAGGGACCCTCTTGCGCGATGGCATACGCCCGGCGAGCTGTGGCGATCCCACGTTCGACGCGAGAAGTGAAGTGGAACGCGAAGGATGCGTCCGCCAGCATCAGACAGGCTTTCTCTGGGTCTTCGGATACCAACGCGTCTCCACGCGCCTCGAGGAGTTCGGCCGCCGTGAACGGGTCACCGGAAAGGGTGAGGATCTTCCCCTGCAGGTGATGGATCTGCGCTCGCAGCACCGGGTCCGATGTGGACGCCTCGGCCTCCTGCAACAGTTCGAGAGGGTGCCCGAAACGGCCACCCAGGTGATAGGTGACGGCCGCAGAGTGGAGCCTCCGGGCCCGGTCCTCGTCCTCAGGCGACAGCCGCGCGGCCTTCTCCAGCGCCGCAGCGGCTGCTGCGTAACCACTTCGTGCGGATGCGTCCGTCGCAGCTTCCTCTAGCGCCTCGGCGATCGTTTCGTCGGGTGACTCCGCGCTGACCGCCAGGTGCCAAGCCCTTCGATCCTGTCGTTCCACCACCGTGGCGAGGGCTGCGTGGAGGGACCGTCGCAACTTCGTCGGAGCCTGGTGGTAGATGGCCGAACGCAGCAACGGATGACTGAATTCGAGGGTGCCATCAGTGATCGCGAAGATCCCCATATCCTCAGCGGGGTCGAGATCGGAGCGGTGCTTACCGAGGGCGTCGAGAGCGGCTGTTATCTCCTCCATGGCCCCTGTGTCGCTGGCCGCAGCGAGGGCGAGTGCCTCGCGCGTCTCCGTCGGTAGTCCCACCGTTCTCCGTGCGAGCGCCTTCTGCAGCGTGGGCCCGGGCGAGATGGGCGTAGCGATGCCGTTCCCCCCGGCCAGAGCCTCTGGGTCGAAGGAGCGCACGATCTCCGTCAGGGCGAGAGGGTTGCCCCTGGTCTCGGTGGCGAGTCTCTCCGCGACACCGGGATCGACGGGGTGCGGGGCCTGCCGGTGGATCAACTCGACAGCTTCGTCGGTTGTAAGACCTGAGAGATCAAGTGCTTCGAAGGTTGAGAGGTCCCAGTCACCCTCGCCGGTCCGCAAGGTGATGAACATCGCGACCCCCTCCGCTTCGAGTCTCCTTCCGGCGAAGAGGAGAGCTTCGGCGCTCGGAGGGTCGAGCCATTGCAGATCGTCGATGACCACGGCGAGTGGCCCGGCTTCGGCGGCTATCGCGAGCAGACCGAGACAGGCGGCGTAGATCGTGAATCTGTCCCCCGGCATCGCCGGAGAGAGCGCGAGTGCACCCGAGAGAGATGCCCGCTGTGGCTCCGGTAGACGATCGATCGAATCGACGACCGGTCTCAGGAGGTCCAGCAGGCCAGAGAACGCGATCTCCGATTCGGATTCGATCCCCTTGGCCCGAAGCCGGGTGAGAGTGGAGGCGTTGTCCCATGCGTAACCAAGCAACGCGCTCTTGCCGATGCCCGGCTCCCCTCGGAGTACGAGCACCGAGCTTCGCCCACCCGTTGCTCGGTCCAAGGTGGCATCGATCGCCGCACGCTCATCCTTCCTCCCCACAAGCATCGTTCGAGTTTGCCGCAAGAACGCCATCGGTGCCCGCTGACCTCCCCTCGGAGTGCGTGGCGCGATAGCCTTCGGGCAGCGAGGCCCCGGAAGACTTCGGCCACTAGCGCCGGCGAAGGGCCCCATAAGGAGGTCATCGTGACCGAAGAGAACAAGCCCGCGCCGGCAGCCGAGCGCGAGGCGATCACCTATGCCTACGACGGCCCTTCGATGCAGGAAGCCGTGGCCGCCCTCAACGCCAAGAAGGACGAGTACCGGCAGATGGGCGGGCCGGAGCGCGTGGAGCGTCAACATTCCGAAGGCAAGCTCACAGTCCGAGAGCGGCTCGATCTCCTCTTCGACGAAGGGACCTTCACGGAGTTCGGCCTGCTGGCGCATCATCAATCTCAGTCGCCACAGATGCAGGGGAAGCGCACGCCTGCCGACGGGGTCGTGACGGGTATCGGCAAGGTCGACGGCCGGCGCGTTGCTGTGATCGCTTACGACTTCACCGTTATGGCTGGGTCGATGGGCATGGTCACCGAGTTGAAGGCGACCCGCATGCGCGAACTTGCGCTGCGCGAGAGGATCCCGATCGTGTGGTTGAT
>JBKHYB010000096.1:0-210 GCA_046565725.1 Actinomycetota bacterium | reverse complement strand
GCTCTCTGAGGCCGGAACGGAAATGGGATTCTTCTCGTCGCACTGGGTGCTCACCTTCCTGATCGTCTGGCCGCTGCTCGGCGCCGTCGCCGCGATGGTGGGCCCGGGGGCCGCCGGTACCGCGTACATCCCGGGTCTGGCCGATTTCGTTCCGATGGTCAAGGGCACCTCGAACATGGCGCTGGCAGGCCCGCATCTCGTGAAGGCCGC
>JBKHYB010000095.1:2340-6219 GCA_046565725.1 Actinomycetota bacterium | reverse complement strand
CTGGCAACGTCCCCTATATGGGGGTCGATTCCTGTTAGGAAACGGGGCGTGAAAGGGTTCGTCGATGAAGCGAGGGTTCACGTGGCGGCCGGCTCCGGCGGAGCCGGGTCCGTGTCGTTCCATCGCGAGCCTTTCAAGCCCAAGGGGGGCCCGGACGGGGGCGATGGAGGCAACGGCGGGAGCGTGATCTTCCGGGCCGACCGGTCGGTCGGGACGCTCCTGGACGTCAGGGACCATCCCCACATCAAGGCCGACAAGGGTCAGCCCGGGAAGGGCAACCGCATGGACGGTTCCATGGGGCGTGACCGGGTGGTCCTCGTTCCTCCTGGAACCGTCGTGTATCTCGACGACGGCACCTTGATCGCGGACCTGGCGAACCCGGGGGACGAACTCGTCGCTGCCAAGGGCGGCCGCGGGGGCCGCGGCAACGCTCGGTTCGCCACCCCGACGCGACGCGCTCCGGGCTTCGCCGAGAAGGGCGAGCCTGGAGAGGAGAGGTGGCTGCGGCTCGAACTGCGCCTGCTCGCCGATGTCGGCCTCGTCGGCTTCCCCAACGCAGGCAAGTCGACACTGATCTCCCGGATCTCGGGCGCCAAACCCAAGATCGCCGCCTATCCGTTCACGACGATCGCTCCCAACCTTGGTGTGGTGAAACACGGCGAAGAGGCCTTCGTCGTTGCCGATATCCCCGGTCTGGTGGAAGGCGCTAGCGAAGGAAAGGGTCTCGGTCACCAGTTCCTCCGACACGTTCGTCGCGCCGCGGTACTTCTCTTCATGGTCGACCTGGCCGCGGAGGATCGGGACCCACTCGACGATGTAGAGATCCTCCGCAAGGAACTTTCAGCCTTCGACCCCGACCTCGCGTCCCGGCCTTTCCTCGTTGCGGCCACCAAGTTGGACGTCGCAGGAGAACTCTTCGGATACGTGACCGAAAGGTACCCGGAGGCGTTCGGGATCTCGGCGGTGACCGGCGAGGGGATACCGGACCTCGTCCGAGCTCTGTCCGAGGCCGTCGCGCAAGCGAGGGCCGAGACACCTCCGGCGGTGGGATACGTCCGACACATCGTGCGAGAAGAGCCGCTTGCGGTCTCCAGGGAAGACCAAGCGTGGCGCGTGACCGGCACGAGGGTCGAGCGGGCCGTCGAACAGACCGACATGTCGAACGATGAAGCCGTCGAAAGATTGCAGCGACGACTGATCTCGATGGGTGTCGAGCGTCGCCTCGAGGAAGCGGGTGCGGTTAAGGGCGACGATGTACGCATCCGCGATATCGAGTTCACCTTCGAGCCCGAAGGGTGGGAGGAACAACCGCCCGAGGACGACGAGGAGAACGGAGGCGGCCCGGAAGCGGATGCCGATGCCTAGGCCGCGGCTCGGTCCCCGGGACCGGTTGATAGTGAAGATCGGCACCACCTCTCTTACGGGTCCAGATGGTGAACCCGATCCCGAACGCATCGACCGTCTGTGTGCGTCGGTGGTCGCTGTGAAGGATCAAGACATCGATGTCGTGATGGTCTCGTCGGGGGCGATCGCGGCAGGATTGAAGCCGCTCGGTTTCTCGGGGCGGCCGAACGACATCCCATCCCTACAGGCTGCAGCCGCCGTCGGCCAGGGACGTTTGCTGCGCCTCTATAACGAGTGTCTCGAGAAGCGAGGAGCGGCGGCGGCTCAACTGCTGCTGACGCGCTATGACTTCATGCATCGACAGCAGTATCTGAATGCGCGGAACACGCTGGATCGGCTCCTGTCGCTCGGGATCGTTCCTGTGGTGAACGAGAACGACACGGTCGCCGTAGATGAGATCCGGTTCGGAGACAACGATCGCCTGGCTGCGCTCGTTGCGAACCTGGCCCACGCTCGAACGCTCCTCCTGCTCACGGATGCTCGAGGGGTCCATGCCGAGGACCCCCGGCGCGATCCATCTGCACCGGTCCTCGACGAGGTGGAACGCATCACGCCGGAACTCGAACGGGCGGCGGGAAGTGGAGGCTCGGAGCTGGGCTCCGGAGGGATGGCTTCGAAGCTCGCTGCCGCGTGGGTAGCTACCTTCTCGGGGGTCGGTGTGGTCGTTGCGCATGCGGAGGAGCCGGACGTGATCGAGCGGGTAGCGCGAGGCGAGGCTCTGGGCACGTTCTTCCACCCGCACCCCACTAGGGCTTCGGCTCGTCGGCTGTGGATCGCTTTCGGTCATCCGCCCAAGGGCACCGTGATCGTCGACGAAGGAGCGAGGAACGCTCTCGTTCGGGATAACCGGAGCCTCTTGGCGGTGGGGGTAACCGCCGTCTCGGGAAGTTTCCAAGCGGGCGACGTCGTCGATGTATCGACCGACGACGGGAGGGTGTTCGCGCGGGGGTTGGTACGCTACGCGAGCGAGGAACTGGAGGCCGCCCAGGGTCGTTCGACCGCCGAGCTCTCGCGAGGGGAAGTGATCCACAGGGATCAACTCGTCGTTCTGGAGGATCGCGATGACCGATAGCGTCAGGCAGATCTGTGAGGCGGCTCGGGTGGCGTCTCGCGACGTTGCCCGACTGTCGGGCTCGGTCAAGGACCGGGCTCTCGGCGCCATCGCCGAGGCCTTGCAGGGCAGGAAGGACTTCTTGATCGGCGCCAATGCCGAGGACGTCGACAGGGCGCGCTCGGAGGGCTCCTCCAACACGATCATCGATCGACTCACACTCACCGAGGCACGGCTGGATGCGATGTCCTCGGGATTGCTCGCGGTCGCGGCTCAGCCCGACCCCGTTGGGGAAGTGGTCGAAGGCTGGAACCGTCCCAACGGGCTGCAGATCCAGAAGGTGAGGGTTCCGCTCGGCGTGGTCGCGGTGATCTATGAAGCCCGACCGAACGTGACCTCCGATGTGGCTGGGTTGTGCCTCAAGTCCGGCAACGCGTGCATCCTGCGCGGCTCTTCGATAGCCCTTTCTTCGAACAAAGCGATCGTTGAGGTGATCAGGACCGCGCTGGCAGACGTCGGCGTCACGCGGGATGCCGTCCAGCTGATCCCCGATGCTGGGCGCGAGTCCGCCCTCGCGCTCATGCAGGCCAAGGGGTACGTGGATCTCTTGGTGCCACGGGGTGGCAAGGCCTTGATCGAGAACATCGAGGAGAACGCCACGGTTCCGTACATCATCGACGGCGACGGCAATTGCCACGTCTACGTGGATCGCGATGCGGAACCTCAGATGGCGCACGAGATCGTCATCAACGCCAAGACCCAGCGTCCAAGCGTGTGCAACGCCGCCGAAACGCTTCTGGTGCATGCAGAGATGGTGCAGAAGTGGTTGCCGCAGGTGCTCGACGATCTGGCTTCGAAAGGGGTCGAGATCCGAGGTGACGATCGGACGCGGGAGGTGTGGCCGTCTGCCTCTCCGGCCACGGAAGAGGACTGGCGCACCGAGTACCTGGACCTGATCTTGGCCGTCAGGGTGGTCGATGACATCGATGCAGCGATCGATCATGTCAACACGTATGGGACCTCCAACGCCGAGGCGATCGTCACCGAGAATCTGTCGGCCGCGCGCAGATTCGCATCCGAGGTGGATTCGGGTTCGATCTTCGTGAACGCATCTACCCGCTTCTCGGACGGTGGCGAGTTCGGCTACGGGGCCGAGATCGGCATCTCGACCCAGAAGCTTCACGCTCGCGGACCCATGGGTCTCAGGGAACTCACCGTGGAGAAGTACGTGGTGTGGGGGACCGGTCAGGTTCGTCAGTAGTGGCGCCGGCCGGGTCCCCGACCTTGCGTCGGCTTGCCGGATAGCCACCCCGTAGAGGCGGCTTTCGGTTTGACTAGTGGTATGTCAACAGATCACGTCGCCCGTCTGGGCATCATGGGCGGCACCTTCGATCCCGTGCACATGGGTCACCTGATCGCCGCGT
>JBKHYB010000095.1:0-2295 GCA_046565725.1 Actinomycetota bacterium | reverse complement strand
GGAGGTCATGGGGGCGCTTGCGCTCGATCTAGTGGTCTTCGTTCCTGCCGGCACCCCGTGGCAGAAGAGGGGATATACCGATGCGGAGGATCGCCTGATGATGGTGATGCTCGCGACCTCGGATCGACCCGGGTTCGCTGTCTCACGGATGGAGATCGACCGGCGCGGTCCGACCTACACGGTGGACACGTTGCGCCGGCTCCGACAACTGCACCCGGGAGCCGAGCTGTTCTTCATCGGCGGTTCCGATGCCTTCGCGGGGGCTCACTCGTGGCACCGCTTCGAGGAGATCAAAGATCTTGCTTCGTTCGTCGTGGTGAGGAGACAGGGGACCGAGCCTCACGAGATAGATGCCGATGATCGCTGGCCTCAGATGAACTTCGTCGAGATGCCGTTGATCGATATCTCGGCTACCGACATCCGCCAACGCGTCCGAGAGCAGCGTCCGATAGATCTGTTGGTTCCCGCAGCCGTCGCTTCTTACATCTACGAGCACGGGCTTTACGTCGGCACGGAAGAGCAGGCGTCATGAACCATCAAGACGACGAACACCACCACGGGCCGCGCCGCAGCGCGCTCGAACAACGTAGACACAGACAGCGAGTGCGTGCGACCGCGTGGGCGGTCGTAGCCGCTGTCATCGCAGTGGCGATCGGAACCACTGCCATCCTTATGTCCGTCGGTGGTCCCGATGACGGCGAACCCGAGGCGCTGCCCTCGGCCTCCCCATCGGGCCCGTCTGTCTCGACGACCCTGATGATCGGAACCCGCACCGACGTCACCGATGACGCCGAGGTGGCGTGGGTGGCCCTGCTCGCCTTCGACGCCGAGCGAGGCGAAGGAGCTGTGGGCTACATCCCGGCTCGGACGGCGGTCGAGGTGCCGGGGCGTGGCTTGCAAGGGCTGAGCGATGCCTACGAGAGCGGTGGCGTCCCGTTGCTGCTCGTAACCGCCGAGAACCTCCTGGGCATCTCGATCGACCGCTACGTCGAGATCTCCGACGGCGACTTCGCTGCGATCGCTCAACAGATCACTCCCCTCACCGTCGACGTTCCCACCGAGGTTCGGGTTCCGGCCGGGCCCGGTACGAACCGGGTCCTGTTCACGACCGGCCCCCAGAGCCTCTCTGCCGACTTCCTCGAACGGTTGCTGTTCACCTTGGGCACCGATGACGACGACGTGTCACTTGGAGCGAGACATATCGCTTTCTGGGATGCCTTGTTCGACCGGTTCTCGGATGCGCCCAACCGACTGACGGAGGCTCTTACCGAGGCAGCCGGGGCGTTGAGCAAGTCCGACGCGCCGAGCGAGGAGCTGATCGAGCAGGTCACGGCCCTGACCGGGTTACCTTCCGGATCTCGGATCCTGAGGTCGCTGACGGTGTCTCCCCTGGAGGTCCCCGGAGCCAGCCTCTACGTGGCCGATCCCGAGGCCGTCGGAACCTTCGTGGCGGAGGTTGCCGGGGACGAGGCCGCTGCGGCGGACCAGACGCGGGTCCAGATCCTCAACGGCAACGGGGTTCCCGGGATAGGTCAAGAGGTCGCCACACGGCTGGTGGGAGAGGGATTCCGGGTGATCCTGTCCGGCAACGCCAGGCGCCTGGATCACGAGCGAACGCTGATCATCGTGTACGACTCGACCGGTGAGTCCAGGGCTCTAGCAGAGCGGGCGAGGGAGCTCCTGGGGGTGGGGGAGGTACAGGTTTCCACCCAGGACCAGGGTATCGTTGACATAACGATCGTCGTGGGAAAGGACTTCCTTCGGACCCGGTAACAACGCAGAACGAACAAGCTAAGGACATCGTGCTCGAGGCCGCTAGGGCTGCTTCTGCCAAGAAGGGCGAGCGCATCGTGATCCTCGATGTCTCTTCGCAACTCGTGATCACGGATTACTTCCTGATCTGCAGCGGCAACACCGACCGCCAGGTCCGGACGATCGCTGAAGAGGTCGAGAAGCATCTCTTCGAGACATACAAGATCAAGCCTTACCGAAGGGAAGGCGAGCGCGAGGGCCACTGGGTCCTTCTGGATTACGTCGACCTGGTCGTCCACGTGTTCCAGAAGGAGGACCGGGACTACTACGACCTCGAGCGCCTCTGGGCGGACGCACAGGCCGTCCCCTTCGAAGAAGACGACTGGGAGGAGATCCATGAGCCAGCCGCCGCGGCGGAGGCGACGTAGGGGCCGCAGAGGCCGGGGTAAGTCCCAAGCCCAGCCGCGCGAGCAGGCGTCGCATCAGCCTTCCTCTCAACAAGGATCCGAACAACCCAAGGCCCGGGGTGAAGTGGCTCGTCCG
>JBKHYB010000094.1:0-6253 GCA_046565725.1 Actinomycetota bacterium | reverse complement strand
TAGAAGATCGAGTTCTGGGATGAACGGATCATCGAGCCCTCCGGGGCCCCGATCAGATCGTCGAGCTTGATGAATCCGTTGTGGCTATGGAACTCGCCACCCGTCTTCAAGGTGATCATGAAGCGACGGTGGCGCGAGTCGATCAGCAAGACCCGCTCTCCCGCCTGAAGCGGACCGTGGATCAAGCCGGCCGCCTCTTGCGGCGTTTGCCCGTGGGTCTCGGCACGTATCCACTCTCCTTACGTTTCATCGCCAAGGCTTTCGTCTTGCAGAAGGCGCAGACCGCCGCCTGCTCTTCGTCCCATCTCACCGTGGGGGCGCCGCAACTCTCACACGCGACGACCTCGCCCTCTTCGGCGGCGTCGGAGAACCTGGAGGCTGCCTTCTTGAGGAACCCGAAGTACATCTGATGCTTGGTGCCGGGCGAACGCTCTTCGAGAAGGGTTAGCGCCTCCTTGTACTTATGTTGCACATTGCCTTCGACCATCGGGCACTCCTCGACGATGTAATCGATGCCGCGCAACAGGGCGTAGGCCGCGGTCTCTCGCTCGGCGACGCGCACCAGAGGCTTGACCTTGCGAACGAAGCCTCCAGGACCATCGCCCGTGCCCGACACGGTCCGCTCTTCGAGAACCGGCGACTGGCGTCCCAGCATGTCGGTGTTCCAATGCAAGACGTTTCCGAACAGGGTCGCCACCTCGTCGTCGAGGTTGTGGCCCGTTACGAGCACATCGAACCCCTCCTCCAAGGCGGCCCTGTTGAACTCGTAACGTTTGTTCAACCCGCACCCCGAGCACGGAACCCGGCCCGTGAGCCGAGACAGTTCCGGCACCGTGAAGCCGTGTTCCTGTTCCAGCGATCGAACGATCAACTTCGCTCCACGCGACTCTGCAAAAGCGACCGTGGTCTCTTTCGATCTTGTCGAATAGCCGCCGATGCCGAGGTCAAGGTAGAACCCGGTTACGTCATAGCCGAGTTCCATGAGCATGTCCCACAGGGCCAGCGAGTCCTTCCCACCGGACACCGCGATCAGCAACCTGTCCTCCGGAGAGAACATCTTGAATTCCTTGATCGTGCGCGCCACCTGGTTATGGACATGCTCGATGAAATGCGAGCTACAGAAGCCGGCGTTATGTCTCCTGACGTCGATGACCGCTCGTTCGCGACACACCTTGCACTTCATCGCGACCCTCCACTTAGAACGGGTCTTACCTCGATCTCGTCATCGGGCGACAGCGACTCGTCCCGCGTCAGCAATGTTGCGTTCCTGATGACCAGGACGGCTTCGGGAACGACATCGAGCTCCGAAAGGAGGTCCCGCACGGTCTGGGGTCCATCGACCTCGACGATCCGATCGGGATTGCGCAATCTCACCTTCATCTGAACAAAGGGTAAACGGCTTAGGGGCCAGCCTCACCCTTCCAGCGTCGTCGGCCTTCTGCCCAGTTCGACCTCGATCGTCCTCTCGTCGCCCGATCGATGGACGACCACCTCGACCAGGTCGCCGGGATCCAGATCCCTCAGAGCCGCGTTCACATCGGCGATGTTGGCGATGTCCTGATCCGCGATCCGGATGATCACGTCGCCCTGCTCTATCCCCGCCTCCTCGGCCGGCCCATCCGGGAACAGACCCACGACGAGGGCGCCCTCCAGGTCCGGGTCGAGACCCAACTCCGATGCGATCACCGGTGACATATCGCGGATGTTCACGCCCAGGTAGGACCGCTCTTCGGGCGGGTCTTCGATGATCTCCTGGGCGATCGGTAGCGCACTATCTATGGGCACCGCGAAACCGATGTTCTCGGCACTGCCGGCGGGGGCGGCGGCGGTGTTGATACCGATCAGACGACCGGCCGCGTCCACCAAGGCGCCCCCAGAGTTGCCCGGGTTGATGGCGGCGTCGGTCTGCAACAGGCCGCGCAGCTCCCCCGGGAGTCCCGGTCCGGACTGCTGCACGTCGATCGTCCTGTCCTCCGCCGAGACGATGCCCCGGGTCACCGTGGGACCTCCGAGACCGAGAGGGAATCCGATCGCGACCACGTCGTCACCCAACCGGAGCGACGACGAGTTACCGATGTCGACCGTCGGAAGGTCCTCGTCCGCGTCGATCTTGATGACGGCGATGTCGCTCTCGGGTGCGGTACCGAGGACCTGGCCCTCATATCGCTCTCCGTCGTTGAAGACCACCACGACCTCGGTCGCTCCGGCCACAACGTGATTGTTGGTGAGGATGTAGCCGGAAGGGTCGATCACCACCCCCGAGCCCTGCCCTCGGCCGATCTCAGCCTCTCCGAACACGTCGAAATTGACCGCTTGGACGCGCACGTTCACCACGGCGGGCAGCACCTCTTCAACCATGTCGGCCAGCTCGGAATGTGGCGGCTCGACGGACGAAGGGGTGAAGGTGACTTCGGGCCGGGACCGTTGCGTCGCCGCCTCGTCATCGCCAAGCACCTCTTCCAGCGAGCACGCGGAAAGAACGAGCGCGCTGAAGACGATCAGGATCAGGTTCTTCTTTCGCATGTCACCACCCACACGGCGGATCAGATCAGGCTGCTTCCTCCGAGCCGATCTCGAAGGCCTCCACCTCGAACTCTCCACCCATCACGCCGCCTAGAGCGAAGACGACACCATAGGTTCCCGGCTTCAAAGCGATGGGCTCGGCAACTTCCTCTGTGACCACGGTCATCGCCTGCAGACCCAGGACGTCCCTTTCGACCACGGGGCCCTCGAAAAGCACCTCGCGCGTCTTCGGATCGATCAGGTAGAAGGTCTCTTCGTAGACCCCGAGTGGCGCCGACCAGGAGCGCTCGACCACGAAAGGACGGGTTGTGCCGTTCTTGACGGGGATCCCAACGGAACCCTCGCTCAGCCGGGACGGCCTGACGGAGTGGTCCACGACCTTGCGCTGGGTTCCCGAGATATCCGCTGTTCTCATAGGGCGAAGGATACCAACGCGGTCGTTGGATGGAACCCTTCGAAGCCTCTTCTTAAGGGTCTCTAACCGAACCTTTACCCGAGGCTCAGGTTGGTGATCTTCGGCGTTCCGTCGCGCTCCGCCCAGGTCGAGATGACGATGGTCTCGCTGTCGGCCCCCTCGTAGGAGATGTAGGCCTCGTAGGCATCGTCGACCAGCGCTATCCGGAAGACGTTCGCGGCTCGCAGGTCTTTAGGGAGGTTCTTCATGACGCCGGGAGCCTGGGCCTGCGCCTCCGGCGTGAGGTCGGCTCCTGCCGTACGCAGATCGCCCGCGACGACCGCGGCTCCGTGACGCTCGGCGTGCTCCCTTACGGTGGTCTCGTCCATGCTCCCTCTCATCTCGTCGGGGTCATCCACGCAGGATGCTAGCGCTTTAGTCTCCCGGGCATGCTTGGATGCCTCTTCTGCGCCATCGCGGCGGGCGACACGCCTGCTCAGATCGTCCATGCGGACGACGAGGTGGTCGCATTCCTCGACCACAGGCCGATCTTCTACGGGCACACCTTGGTGATCCCGAGACAGCATCATGAGACCCTGACCGACCTGCCGGGGTCCTCGATCCGGAACTACTTCACGACGGTTCAGTTCCTGACAGGGGTCGTCCAGGAAGCGATGTCGGCGAAGGGCACCTTCGTCGCCATGAACAACGTCGTCAGCCAGAGCGTCCCCCACCTGCACACCCACATCGTCCCCCGCAATCCGAAGGACGGTCTGAGGGGCTTCTTCTGGCCCCGCACCAGCTACGAAGGAGTCGAACACATGACCGAGGTAGCCGACCGCATCCGCGCCGTCGCCGGAGGGCGGGGTAAGTGACCGAGTCTCTGCGTCTGACCACCAGCGACGGGCTCAGCCTCGAAGCGGTGATAGACCAACCGGTCGAGCCCAGAGCGGTCCTTGTCCTATGCCACCCTCACCCCAAGATGGGAGGGACGATGAACGCACCGCTGCTACGTGCAGTCACCGACCATCTCGTGTCATCCGGATGGGCGGTGCTCCGGTTCAACTTCCGCGGCATCGGCTCGTCTGAAGGGACCCCGTCGACGGGCATCGAGGAGATCAAGGATGCCGAGGCTGCGATCGCTCAGGCACAGCAACGCTGGCCCGATCTGCCGCTGGCCCTGGCAGGGTGGTCCTTCGGGGCGGCGGTCGCGATCAGGGTGGCCGCCGGTCGCGACGACGTCGCCGCACTCGTGGCGATAGCACCGGCGGTCAAGGAGAAGCCCGGGATAACCGCAGGCCTCCCTGACCCCGGCGAGGTCCGTCTGAAGATGCCCGCGCGCTTGATAGCCGCGCTCAACGACGACCTGGTCTCCCCGGAAGACTGCGTGGATTGGAGCGAACGAGCAGGGGCAACCTGTACCGTCATGAAGGGTGCCAACCACTTCTTCTGGGCCAAGTACGACAAGCTCGCCGAGGAAGTCGCCGGCTTTCTGTCTTCGGCCGTGGGGGTGAACGGATGAGGTTCGGACTCGACGTCAGCCAGCACCAACTGACCTGGAACGAACTCGTCCGGAGAACGAGGTTCGCCGAAGACTCGGGCTTCGACGGTGCGTGGGTGTTCGATCACTTCAAAGCCCTGTACGGGGACCCCTTCGGGCCTTGCCTGGAAGGCTGGACCCTTCTCGCTGGTCTCGCCGCGGTCACGGAACGGATCCGCCTGGGTGCCCTTGTAACGGGGGTCACCTACCGGCACCCTTCGATCCTCGCGACCCAAGCGATCACCGTGGACCACATCTCTAACGGGCGTCTGGAGATGGCGATCGGGGCAGCCTGGTTCGAGCGGGAGCACGAAGAACTCGGCATCGACTTCCCGTCCTCACGGGAACGGATCGAACGCCTCGAGGAAGCGGTCACGGTCATCGACCTTCTGATGACCACCGACGGCGCGACCTTCGAGGGGAGGCATTTCCGCCTGAGCGACGCCACCTACAACCCGAGGCCCGTGCAACAACCAAGGCCCCCACTGTGGATAGGCGCATCGGGTGAGCGCCGGTCCATCCCTGTGGCCGCCCGGCACGCCGACGTATGGCACGGCTTCGGAGACGCCGCCTCCCTGCAGCGCCGGATGCGCGTGCTGGAGGAGGCAGCGGAAGCGGCCGGAAGGGATCCCAGCGAGATCGCTCGCTCGACCGCCCTGTCGATCTCGGAACCGATCGACGAGATCGCTCGGCGTGTAGACGAACTGCAGGAACTGGGGTTCGACTACCTCACGGTCAGCTGGCCCGGTCAGGGGGACGCGAAGGTCGAGGATTTCGTCGAGAAGGTCATGGCCCGCTTCATCGCCTAGCGCGGCGAACGCCTGCGGCGCACCTCGTAGAGCATCACACCTGCGGCCACCGCCAGGTTGAGCGACGAGGCAGCACCGGCCATGGGCATCGACACCGACAGATCACTGCGGTCGATCACCTCCTGGGGAAGCCCTAGCGCCTCACTGCCGAACAGGTACAGAGCGGGTTCGGGGAGCCGGGCCTCCCAGATGACCTCCTTCCCGCGCACCGATGTCGTGACCACTTCGATGTCTTCCATCATGGCCCACGCCCACAGGTCGTCCATGTGAGCAGCGCGCGCGATCGGCACGGTGAAGATGGTCCCCATCGAGGCCTTGACCGCGGCCGGGTGGAACTGGTCGGTGGACTCCCCGACCACTATGACCCCGTGGCCGCCGACCGCATCCACGGTGCGAACGATCGAGCCGAGGTTCCCCGGATTGCCGACGTCAACCAGTCCGACGAAGACGCCGTCGGGTTCGGCTACCAAGGATGTCAGCGGAACCTCGTTCATGACGACCACGGCCCCGAGACCCGACGGGTGATCCCGTTCCACGATGCTCTCGAAGGCCTCTCTCCCCAACTCGGTGACCTCGATACCCGCGGTTCGAGATGTCTCGATCGCGCTCCACGCTCCCTCACTGGTCAGGAGTTCGGGGCTTACGAAGATCCGCTCGAAGCGAGCGTTGTGGTCGATCGCCTGTCGTACATGGGCGATCCCCTCCACGAGGAACACCCCTTCCGTCTGGCGGAAACGGCGGTACCGGAGCTTCCTCAGGCGTTTGACCAGCGGGTTGGAGGTGCTGGTGATCACTTAGGCAGATCGGGGGCCAGTTTGGCAGCGAAGCCTGCGCATCGTTCGGCCTCTTCCGTCTCTCCGATCTCGTCGGCGGCGCGTCCGAGACCGACCAGCGATCGGAGGAAACCCCGGTTGCCCTCGTGTGACCAAGGAACCTTCCCGGAGCCTCGCCACCCGGCCTGCCTGATGCGATCCAGTCCCCGGTGGT
>JBKHYB010000093.1:0-6357 GCA_046565725.1 Actinomycetota bacterium | reverse complement strand
TCCCTGCGTATGTGTTCCGGCATGACGTCCCACCGGTTCATCAGCTCCATGCCGAATCCCTGGATGACCGCGAGTGGATTCCTGATCTCGTGGGCGACCAGCGACATCATCTCTTCCTGCGAGAAGTCTTCAAGGACGGCTCCGTGAGGTTTCACCTCCTCGGGGCGAGATGGGGGAACGAACACCGGCGCCTCCTCGATCCCGCCACCGCCGCCATCCAGGATGGCCAGGAGGCGAGACATCAGCTGAGCCGGGGCGGTTCCCTTCTCGATATAGCCGGCCGCTCCCATGTCGAGGGCGGCCTGGCCGAGCCGTTCCGCCTCGAAACCCGACAACATCACCACCTTGGAGCTCGGCGAGTTTCGGACGATCTGGGGGAGAGCCTCCATGCCGTCCATCACGGGCATCGAGATATCCAGCAGAACGAGGTCGGGACGCAGTTGCTGAGCAAGCTCGATCGCGTGCTTGCCGTTGTCGGCCTCGCCAACGACCTCGAAGCGATCGCTCCATTCCAGGACATGGCGAAGCAACCTGCGCAACTCCGGCACGTCGTCAACCAGCATCGCCCTGTAGCGCTCCATAGGCTTCGAATCCTAGTCTGCGCCACGGCGGGAAGTAAGGAAGCAGGCCCTCAAGCTTCCGGCCCGGAGTCGAAGGGGGATGAGCCGCTCGTGGGTGAGTTTACATAAGATACATTATCGGCGTTCTGGAGAGACGTTCTGGGGGCGGCGCCAACCCTCTTTACCAGGCCCAGTCCGAGTACCTCTCGGCTTCCTCCGCCGTCAGGGCGCGCAGGACGCAGAACTCGTTGCCCTCCGGGTCGGCCATGACGACCCAACTGACATCGCCCTGACCGATGTCGACGCGCGTCGCCCCGAGCGCTTCGAGCCGGGCCACCTCGGCGTCGCGATCTCCGCCGGTTTCCGGCCGCAGATCCAGATGCAGCCGGTTCTTGACCACCTTCCGATCGTCCACCTTGATGAACAGCACCTTGGGGCCCTTGCGGTCGACCGGCAACAGCACGACCTCTTCGCCCGGGTCTGGCTCGTCGCTGGGCTGCTCGAGGATCTCGTAAGAGGTCAGCGCCTCTTCCCAGAACCGGGCCAGGCCCTGAGGGTCTGCCGCATCGATCGTCAGGAAATCAGGGTGCAACGTCATGGCCCCTCCTCGCGGTCACCAGTCATTCGGATTAGAAGGTTACTTATGCAAGCGACGGCGCGCCACCCGGTCTCTGAGCCCCCACATGGTGACCTCGACGAGCGCCTCTGCGACGATCCGGCGGGACATCTTGGAGTTTCCGGTCGTCCGTTCCACGAAGGTGATCGGCACCTCCGCGATGCGCCCTCCTCGGGAATGGACCCTGCGGGTCATCTCGATCTGGAAGGCATACCCATGCGAGGCCACCGTAGAGAGGTCCTCTGTGGCGAGCCACGACCTCCTGTACGCCCGGAAGCCCGCGGTGGAGTCCTTGACCTCGTAGCCCAGCAGCACCCGCGCGTAGATGTTTCCGAAGCGCGACAGCGCTCGCCGGAACGCTCCCCAGTTCTCGACCTTTCCACCGGGAACGTAACGCGACCCTATGACGAGGTCGGCTTCGTCCAGGGCGTCCAGGAGCGCCGGCACCACGGCGGGGTCATGAGACAGGTCGGCATCCATCTCGACCATCGCGCCGTAGCCGCGCTCGAGGCCCCAGCGGAACCCTTCGACATACGCGGTGCCGAGCCCGGCCTTCGATGCGCGACGTAGCAGGTGGATCTCCTCCGGCCGCCGTTGCGCGAGTTCTTCGACGATCTCGGCCGTCCCATCCGGCGACCCGTCGTCGACAACCAAGAGGTGAACGCTCCCCCCGGCCGCCTCGAAGAGTCGATCAACCACGTCCCTTATGGAGCCGGCTTCGTTGTAGGTGGGGACGACCACGAGTCCCCTGATCCCCTCCGTCATGCCAGCACCGTAACCGGACGGCGCGGACGGGTCGCACAGACAACGACGCTCCCGGCGACACACAGCCACGCGAAGTAGTCCCCCCAGCGTGCGTACAGCGTTACCGAGGCCGCGGGAGCTACGTCCCGCACCAGGGTGCGCGTTTCCCAGAGGTCAGATCGCTGGACCACCTCACCGTTCGGTTCGATGAACCCGGAGACGCCCGTCAGTGCAGCGTGGACGACCGGAACTCCGTTCTCGGCAGCCCTGACCTGGCTCATAGCGAGGTGTTGAGCCGAGGCCCAAGACTCACCCCATGTGGAGGTGTTCGTGTCGACGATGAGGATCCGCCCTCCCGCTGCGATCCGATCCCGGACCAGAGACCCGAAGTCTCCCTCGAAGGAGATCGCGGTCGCGATCTGAACCCCATCGACGTCGAACAACGTGATCCGATCGCCGGGAACGGCATCGCGGGGAACCTGCTCCAGGGCGGGGATGAAATCCAGAAGGTCGCGGGCGGGAACGTACTCACCGAACGGGACCAGGTGTGTCTTCTGGTAGCGGTCGACGATCTCGCCGTCCGCCGAGTAGAGATAGGCCATCACGCGATAGCGCCCGTCCCCGTTCTCCATGTTGCCCCCCACCACCATCGGAGCGCCGACAGCCCGGGCCGCATCCGCGACGATCTCCCCGACCTCCGGATCGAGTGCCGGATCGATGCCTACCGAGCTCTCCGGCCAAACGACGAGGTCGACATCATCGGACAGTGCCTCTGTCGCACGCACGTGATTGGCGATGATGATGCGGTCCTTCAGGTAAGACGGCTCCATGTCCCGAGGGATGTTCCCCTGGACGATCGCCACTTTGAGGCTCTCTTCGGACGTCTTCGGCCCGGGCCAGAGAGCGATGGCGAGCAACCCGGCCACGAGGATCGAGCCGACCCGCAGCCCGTCGCGACGGGTGTCTCGGTCCACCACCATCACGACCGCACCATTGGCGATCACGAGGATGAAAGCGGTAAGCCACGACCCACCGATCCCTGCCGAAGGGATGACCCAGCCCACACCGCCCTGACTCTGTGCGAGTTGTCCCCACGGGAAGCCTCGGAGCGGGAAGTTCGCTCGTAGGAACTCCACGATCGCGACCCACAGTGCCGCAGGAGCCAGCAGCCGGTAGGCCACTCCCCTCCCCCGGCTCGAACACCGCCCCCACAGAGCGCCGAAGACCGCGGAGAACCCTGCTTGCAGCAGGATGAGGACGAAGTAACCGAGGTAGCCGATGATGCTTACCCAGTGCAGCAAGAGACCGAAGTAGCCGACACCGAAGAGGAAGCCGAGCCTCGCTCCCCTTGCCCAGCCGGCCCCCTGAAGCACGGCCAACAACGGGGCCAGCGCGATCCAGGCCAGGAACCACAGATCCGTTTCGGGGAAGGCGAAGGACAGCAGTCCCCCCGTCGCCAGGGCGACGACGTAGGAGCGGCGGCTACGTACCTCGGGAGACGTCAGACGCAATCGCGACAGAGCATGCGTTCGGGATCGGAGAGCTGCGACCGCTTCTTCACGAGATGGCAACTCTTACAGACGAACTCTGCCTGGTCCTGGACCAACCGGATACTGCGAGGCGATAGATCCGGAAGCGTCACTTCCGGCTCGTCATGATCGAAGGCGAGCAGCTCTTCGTCATCGTCGGCGTCGTCTCCGCCGCGACGCGAAGCTGCTCTCTGGGCAAGGAGGGCATCTAGGCTCGCCTCATCTTCGTCGTCCTCTTCGACTTCGGGAGTTTCCTCGTCCTCGGCGTCTTCATCCTCGACCACGCCCTCGACCTCGTCTTCGTCGAAGTCCTCTTCCAGGACATCTAGGTCTTCCAGGGGTTCGTCTAGGTCCCCTTCGAGATCGTCGTCGTCTTCTAGCTCGTCGTCGTCTTCTAGGTCCTCGTCGAGGTCCTCATCGACTTCGTCGTCGAAGATGTCTTCTAATCCTTCTTCACGCATGCTCATCGGAGTGGCTCGGTCTCCTCGTACGTCCTACAGCGGACGTTATATCGCGAGCAGGGAACTAGCGACCCCCAAAAAAGGCAAGACCCGGGCGACGTGGGGGGCCGCAGCTTAGCCGGCGAACCGGTTATCACTGCGTTGTCCCTAAGTCACCCGGGTCTCCCGAGATCAGATGTCCCAAGCAACCGCCTGCAACGAACACGCCTCCGGTGCCACATCGCTTCCGATCCCGCCGGAAGACCGAAGTCTCCCGGTTCGGACCGGAGCGCCTCGTTGCCACGTGGCTGCCTCGGCTAACCGAGCGCCTCCCGTAGCGTCAAGGTCGAACGGTGTCCGGTGGAGGCCTAAGCCCTCACCGGCCTCGTCCTCCAGAAGCTCTCGCTCCTAGAGCACTCGACCGTCCGTCTGCCGCTCCGTCCCGGAGCCCGTTGACGGATCTTGCGATCCGGCCCGGTTCCTCCAGGTCCCTCAGCCCGTTCTCCGTTCCGCCCGGAGGCGGTTCGGATGACCAGGCTGCTGGTCGGGACTCCCTTGCGGGTCTCCCTCGGCGATGTTGCTGCCGTTAGCTGCTTGGGACGTTCGTGAAGATACGGGGCATAGACCTTGGTCGTCAATGCCCGAGAAGCGTTTCTTTAACGTCTCGCGAAACTTCGATGTCTATCAACTGACAATCCACAGAAACCCTGTGGAAACCTGTGGAGAACTCCAGCCTCAGCGTGGTCGCTTAGCATCTGGAAGGCCCAAGAATGCAAGGAGAGAGAACGCCGGTCATGCTCACCCACGAAGAGCGGTGCTCCGCTCGGACGCAGCAGTTGTACGACTTCGTCGATATCACCGACGATGTTCAGCGGGTGGTGTCATCCTCCGGAGTCAGCGGGGGCAGGGCCACGGTGTTCTCGGCTGCTGATCAGTGCCCGCTTCTCCTGAACGAACGGGAGTCGGGTCTCCTGAAGGACATCCGCAGAGCGGTCGATCGCGTCACGGAGCATGGGCAGCTACAAGCTCCGACTACGATCGGTTCCAAATCGATCGTGTTCCCCGTGGTCGACGGCCAACTCCGACTGGGCCGCTGGCAGCGACTATTACTCTTCGAACTCGAGGGTGCCGCGGAGCGCGAGGTACTCGTACAAGTGGTGGGTGAATAGATGGCAAGCAAGTTACCTCGACAGAACGATGACTTCCCCGGGTGGTACAACGCCGTGGTGCGGGAGGCCGGACTGGCCGAGAACGGCCCGGTGCGCGGCTCCCAGATCATCAAGCCTTGGGGATGGACGATCTGGGAGAACATCCAGCGGCAGCTTGACGACCGGTTCAAGGCGACCGGTCACGAGAACATGATGTTCCCGCTGCTGATGCCGATGAAGCTGTTCGAGGCCGAGGCCGAACACGTCGAGGGATTCGCCCCCGAGGTAGCCGTGGTCACGCACGGAGGCGGCGTCGAGCTCGAGGAACCCCTCGCGATCCGCCCCACATCCGAAGCGTTGATCTGGGATGCGTATTCGAGGTGGATCCAGAGCTATCGGGACCTCCCGCTTCTCTACAACCAGTGGTGCAACGTCCTGCGGTGGGAGATGCGAACCCGGCTCTTCCTCAGGACCTCGGAATTCTGGTGGCAGGAAGGTCACACCGCCCACGCCACGCGCGATGAGGCATGGACGGAGACGCTCCAGATGCTTGAGATCTATCGTCAGGTCATCGAGGACGTGTGCGGGATCCCCGTCTACGTGGGCCGTAAATCGGCGTCCGAGCGCTTCGCCGGAGCGGTTGAGACGACGACCCTCGAAGGCATGATGCGTGACACGAAAGCCCTTCAGAGTGCGACGAGTCACTTCCTCGGTCAGAACTTCGCAAAGGCGTACGACGTGACGTTCCTGAACGCCGAGGGCGAGCAGGAATATGCATGGGGCACGTCGTGGGGACTGTCGACCCGCTCGGTGGGTGCGGTGGTGATGGCGCACGGCGACGACAGAGGGCTCCGTCTCCCCTACCACGTGGCTCCCATTCAGGTCGTGATCGTCCCGATCTACCGGACGGACGAAGAGCGGTCGGCTGTATTGGAGAGGGCCGACCACATCCGCGGAGCTCTCGTGGGGAACGGCGTTCGGGTACGGATCGACGACCGGGACCAGTACCGGCCAGGATTCAAATTCGCGGAGTGGGAGATGAAGGGCGTACCCCTGCGTCTAGAGATCGGACCAAGAGACGTCGAGAACGATCAGGTCGTCGTCGCGGAGCGGGTCTCGGGTGACAAGACTCAACGCTCGACCTCCGACGCGGTGTCGGACATCGCCGCCCTGCTGGAAGACTCGTGGAAGGCGTTGTACCAAGATGCCAGGTCGTTCCGCGATGCCAACACGCACGACTTCGCCTCGCTCGGCGAGCTAGCCGACGGGATCTCCGAGAAGGGTGGCTTTTGGCGAGGGGCCTGGTGCGGCACCGAGACA
>JBKHYB010000092.1:0-6362 GCA_046565725.1 Actinomycetota bacterium | reverse complement strand
GGCCGAGGAAACCCGTTCCTCCCGCAACGACGATCCTCACGTCAACAGAGCGTCCACGAACGCCTTCGGGCCGAACGGTTCGAGATCGTCTATGCCCTCGCCCACTCCGATCAACTTGATCGGTAGTCCCAAGGTGTCTTCGATGGCCATGACGATCCCACCCTTGGCACTGCCGTCCAGCTTGGTAAGCACGACTCCGCTAACCCCGGCCGCCTCGGAGAATTCCCTGGCCTGAACGAGCCCGTTCTGACCGGCCGTCGCGTCGAGCACGAGCAGAGCCTCTTGGACGCGTCCCTCTTTCTCGATGACCCGTCTCACCTTGGACAACTCGTCCATCAAAGGGGTCTTGGTGTGGAGCCGTCCTGCCGTATCCACCAACAAGACGTCTATCGAGCGGGCGGATGCGAACCTATAGGCGTCGAAGGCGACCGCCCCCGGATCCGCCCCCGGCTGATGCTTGACGAGTTGGGCCCCCGTCCGCTCGGCCCAAACCCCCAGTTGCTCGTCGGCGGCAGCCCGGAAGGTGTCGGCCGCGGCCATCGCCACGGAGTGACCTCGCTCACGCAGATCATGAGCGAGCTTGCCGATCGTGGTCGTCTTGCCCGTACCGTTAACACCCACGATCAACCAGACCGTCGTTCCCTCGGGAGCGAAACTCAGGCTCCGGTCCCGTTCGCTGTCGAACAGCTCGAGCAGTTCGTCCGCAAGCAGCCCGCGGAGTTCCACCGCGTCGGTGACCTTGCGCTCGCGAGCCCTCTCGCGCAACCGCCCCGTGATCTTCGTAGCGGTTTCCACGCCGACATCGGCCTGGATCAGTACGGCTTCGAGGTCCTCCCAGACATCGTCGTCGATGCCTCCCCCGAAGACGTCGGACAGGCGGTCGGCGAAGAACCGGCGCGACCTACCCAATCTCTCCTTGAGTGTCTTGCGCTCGACGACGGGTTCCGGCTCGACCTGGACGGGCGCCCGCTCGTCTTCGACCACGGGGGTCTCTTGGGGCTTGGCCGGAACGCTGGGGCGGGACGATGCCGGCCGGGTCTCTTCGGGCTTCGCCGGTCTCTTGCGCAGAGCGACCGTGAACACCCCGGCAACGAGAGCAACGACTGCGATGATTACGAGGATCTCAGGCATGGCCCAAGGCTAACGGCTCAGGCGAGAACCTCTTCCATCTTCTTCGCGACGACCTTGGAGACTCCGTCCTTGCCCATGCTGACGCCGTAAAGGACGTCGGCCGCCTCCATCGTTCTCTTCTGGTGCGTCACGACGAGGATCTGCGCGTTCTCCTCCAGCTCGTCGATCAGCGTGATGAAGCGTTGCAGGTTGAAATCGTCCAGAGCCGCTTCGACCTCGTCGAGCAGATAGAAGGGTGAAGGCCTGGAGCGGAAGATCGAGAACAGGAAAGCCAGGGCTACCAACGAGCGTTCGCCACCCGACAGCAACGACAGTTTGCGCACGTTCTTACCGGGCGGACGTGCTTCGATCTCGATCCCCGTGGTCAGCAGGTCGTCCGGGTTCGTCAGTTTGAGACGCCCCTCGCCTCCAGGGAACAGTCGACCGAACACTTCGCTGAATTCTCGAGCGATGTCTTCGTAAGCCTCTCCGAACACTTCGACGATCGTCTGGTCCACCTCGTCCACAACCTTCATCAGATCGCGTCTCGAGGACCGAAGGTCTTCCATCTGTTCGACGAGGAAGGTTTCCCTCTCGGCAAGTTCCGCATACTCCTCGGCGGCGCGAGGGTTGATCACGCCCATCCTCTTCATCTGACGGTCTAGCTGCTCGACCCGCGTGCGAGCTTCGGAAGCTTGCCCGGACTCGAAGTCCTCCAGTGCCGCCAAAGCTTCGATGGACAGGCCCCACTCCTCCATCGCTCTCTCTGCCAAGGACTCGATACGTGCACGCGCTTCGGCGCGCTTCACTTCGGCCTCGTTACGCAGTCTGGTCAGTTCTTCGAGCTTGTCGCCCAGCTCGCGCTCACGCTGACGAAGGGATGCTTCCTGCTTCTCCCCCTCGTGAGCGGCGTCGCGCGCTGCGACGGCACGGCGCTCCGACGCAGCCGCCCACACTTCGGCTTGACGAGCAGCCATGAAGGATGCCTCTGCAACGGCTTCCGCCCGGGTCTTGCGCGCCTCCAGTTCGGCACGGAGATCCGCCAAACCCTCGAGTGCTGCACGCGCATCGGCGATACCACCTTGTGCCTCTTCCAGACGCAATTGGGCACCAAGAGCACGTTCTTCAGCCCCTCGCGCCTCCAACTCTGCATCTCGCATCTCGGCGGTGGCTGCAAGCAGGGCTTCGCGCAGTTCCGCAAGGAGCCTCTCCGCCCCCTCGCGCCGATCGCGGGCTTGGTCCGCAACGGATCGCCGCTCGGGCAAAGCTGCCCTTTCCTCGGCCGCTGCCATCTCGGCGGACGCCAGTTGCTCGCGGCTCCTGGCGATCTCTTCGTCCAGCGCGGTTAGTTCGACCTCGCGCGACTCGCGTCTGCGACGAGCCCCCGCCAGTCGTTCGGCCGCTCCGTTCATCAAGGCGTCGAGACGCCGCAGTTCTTCGTCGAGGGTGGCGACGCGCTGCCACCTGGACTCGACCTCGTGATCGGCCTGAGCCAATATCTCGCGTGCCTCGTCCTCGCTCTTCGTTGCAAGCGCCGCCCTGTCGCGGGCATCGTCTCGCAAAGGCGTGAGTCGCTCGACTGCCTGCGGGAGATCACCGAGCAATCGCGTCACTTCTTCGAGGGCATCCAACCTAGCTTCGGCGGCGGCATGGTCGGCGTGCGTGACGCCGAGACGCTCCCGCAGTTGCCGGACGCGATCGCGCTGCTCGTCGTGGTGAACCTCGGCCTCTGCTGCCGCCTCGGTTACGCGGTCGAGCTCGGCCTCGATAGAGCGCACCTCTTCTTCGGCCTTCGCCAAAGCGGCAACGTCGTCCTCTAAGCGACCCGCCAACGTCTGTCGCTTCTCGACCACGGCATGGATGCGCGCCTCGATCGAACCGATCGTGGCTCGTCCGGCGGCTTCGCTACCTTCCGCTCGGACGAGGGCCTGAGCTGCCGCGGTCTCGGCCGATCTCGCTTCGGACAGCTCCCTCTCTGCCGATTCGTGGGCGATCCGCTTGTCGTCGACCACGGTCCGGATGGCGTCCGCTTTCTCGCGGGCGCGCCTTGCAACCTCGGTGAGGCTTGTCGTTTCTGCGGAGAACCGGTCCCGATCGGCCTCGAGCAAGCGGATCCGCTCGCGGTAGCCCTCTTCGGTTTCGGCAGCCAAGCGGGCATCGATGGTCGCGGCCCGTTCGGAAGCGAGCCGTCCCAATCCGGCCAAGCGGTCGACCGCCCTGGCTATCCGATGGGCCTCGGACCGCGCTCGGTCGGCGGCTTCGTTGAGCCGCTCCCGTTCTTCGGCGACCGATCCGAGCCGGGCTCGGATGCTCTGGAGTTCCTCTCCGAGGAGCCCGATCCTGTGGTCCTCGGCCTCAGGGTCCGCGCCTTCCTGTGGGTTGCTCAGCAACCGGATCTCGTGAGCGGTCAGCCTCTGGCGCAACTCGCGGTGTTCGGCAGAGAGTTCCGTGTAGGCCTCGGCGGCGGTCGCCTGACGCTTGAGCGGGCGGATCGTTCGACGCAGCTCACTCAGTACGTCATTGAGACGCAGGAGGTTGTCATCGACCCTCTCCATCTTCCGCAGCGCTCGGTCCTTCCGCCTGCGGTATTTGCCGACCTGGGCGGCATCTTCGATGAAGGACCGGCGGTCCTCCGGGCGCGCTTGAAGCACCGCGTCGAGGTTGCCCTGGCTGACGATCGTGTGGATGCTCCGCCCGACTCCGGTGTCGCTGAGCAGTTCCTGGATGTCGAGCAAGCGGCACGGCGCCCCGTTGATCCGGTACTCCGACGCGCCCGTGCGATCCGTGTACCGGGCGATCTCGACCTCGTTCAGATCCAGAGGCAGAGCGCGGTCCGCATTGTCTAGGGTGAGACGCACCTCCGCCATGCCCAGACGAGGTCTCCCGGACGACCCGGCGAAGATCACGTCCTCCATCGACGCCCCCCGCAACGACGAGGGCGCCTGGGACCCCAGGACCCAGGACAGCGCGTCCGAGATGTTCGATTTGCCCGAGCCGTTCGGACCGACGATCACGTTGACCCCAGGGTCGAACTCCAGGATCGTGAGATCCGCGAACGACTTGAAACCCGCTATCCGCAGGCTCTTTACGTACATAAGAGCCACCATAGCGGGGCACACGTTCACAACCGCGTCTATCCGGGTCGCCTCGCGAAATCTCCGTCCCGGATGTCCACTATGGTCGGGGTAGCCGATAGCGACCGGACCACAGGGAGGCACCTGATATGGCAACCACGCGCACTGCAGAAGCGACCTGGAGCGGCACGCTCTTCGAGGGATCGGGCACCATCGACCTCACTTCGAGCGGAACCGTCTCAGGTGTAGGGGTGTCTTGGCCTTCCCGGACCGAGGAAGCCAACGGCAAGACCAGCCCGGAGGAGTTGATCGCCGCCGCTCACGCCGCCTGCTACTCGATGGCATTCAGCAAGCAGCTGGCCGACAGGGGTGGATCCCCCGATGAACTGAAGGTGCGAGCCACCTCCTCGTTCGAGAAGACGGACGCCGGTTTCAGGCTGACCAAGATGCACCTAGAGGTGAACGCCGTGGTGCCGGGGATAGACGAGGACGCCTTCCAGGAAGCTGCTGCGGTGGCCAAGGACGGGTGCCCGGTAAGCAATGCCCTCAAGGGCAACGTCGAGATCACCCTCGACGCCACCCTCAAGTCATGATCACTTGATCTTGAAGGTCCTGTCGTTCTTGGGGGGCTCCCGGTCGACCTGGACGCTGTCAACCTTTGCGCTGTTGGGGCCCGCACGGCACAGTCCGACAACGCGGTAGACCTCGTCGCGGGGACCTTCGATCACGGCCTCGATCCGACCATCAGGCAGATTCTTCACCCAGCCGACGACGCCTTGCTCGTCGGCTTTCGCCTTGATCGCCTCGCGGAACCCTTTGCCCTGCACATCACCGGTTACGAAGACGTGCACCCGGGTCCTATCCTCCACTCCATTCCCTCCTGGTCCTCATGACTGGCACTGCGGGCAGAAGTAGGTGACCATGCCGTCGACCTCTTCCTTGACGATCGTGTTGCGGCAACGGCGGCACGAGGCCCCCTCCCGCTGGTAAACCTTGAGTTCCGCCTCGAACGATCCCGACTCTCCATGCAGGTCCGTGTATTCCTCGTCACTATCGCCGGTCGGTGCGACGCCTCTAGCCTTAACCGCGTCTTGAAGGATCTCGATGAGGGCTCGGTAGAGCCTGCGGACGTCCTGCGATGACAGCTTGTTCGACATCCGATCGCCCCGGATCCCGGATGCGAACAGGATCTCGTCGGAGTAGATGTCGCCCAACCCGATGACGAAGGAATCGTCCATCAGCAGCTTCTTCATACCCACGGCGCGCTCTGCCATGACCTCGCCGAACCTCTGCCAGGCGATCTGATCCTCAAGCGGGTCGATCAAGAAATCTCTCTTCCGGCCATCGCCGTCAGCGTCGCTCTGCTTGGGAGCGATGTAGATCTCCCCGGACTTCATCGGGTCTACGTACCGAAGCTGTCCGCCGATCGTGAAGCCGATTATCAGATGGGTGTGCGAAACCACATCGTCCGAGGCAGACGTCTTGTGCAACTGCCCGGACGGACCCAGATCGATCAACATCTCGTGACCGTTATCGAGATCGAAGACGAGCTTCATGCCCACCCGGGACACGCCTTCGACCTTGGCGCCCTCGAGCAGCTCTTGGATCTCCTTACGACGCCCGTGCTTCGGAAAGACCTTCATGGCGTTGCTACCGGACCGGATGTCGGCCTCTTTTATGCGACGTCCGACGATCTCTTTCTCGAGATCCCTCCGGATGACCTCGACCTCAGGAAGCGCGGGCATCTTCGCCCCCCCCACCGTTGATGGTCTCGATCTCCTCGACACGGCCCAGTGCTTCCCGCGCGGCGTTGTACTCCGCTTCCTTCTTGCTTCGGCCGGAACCCGACCCCATCAGGACCGAGTCCACGTAGACATCTGCGTTGAAGCGCTTGTCGTGATCGGGTCCCGTAGATGACACGCGGTAATCCGGCTGGCCCCCGGTTGCCTTGACGACGACCTCCTGGAGAGCGGTCTTCGCGTCGTAGCGGTCACCCGTTTCGAGAGATCGTTCCAGCCTCTCGGCGAAGATCGGCTCCAGGGAACGCTTCGTGTGTTCGAGACCGCGATCGAGGTACACCGCACCGACGACGGCTTCAAGGGTGTTGGCAAGGAGCGAATCCTTCTCCCGGCCCCCGGAAGCCTCCTCGCCCCGCCCGAAGCGGATGTGATCGCCCAG
>JBKHYB010000091.1:0-6385 GCA_046565725.1 Actinomycetota bacterium | reverse complement strand
CGTGCGGGATCGGTCCGCTGCCGAGATGCCCGTGCTGACACCGTGCTTCGCGTCCACGCTGATCGTGAAGGCAGTTCGCATCGATTCGGTGTTCTCCAGGGACATCAGCGGAAGCTTCAGATGATCCAACCTGTCGGCTTCCATCGGCACGCAGATGATCCCGGAGCAGTGACGAACCATGAAGCCGATGAGCTCCGGGGTCACCATCTCGGCCGCGAATATCAGGTCACCTTCGTTCTCGCGGTCCTCGTCGTCGACGACGATCACCATGCGCCCCGCGCGGATCTCTTCTATCGCCTCTTCGATCTTGGCGAGTGGCATCTATCAGCTCCTGTCCATCAAGCGCTCGACGTATTTCGCGAGCACGTCTACTTCGACGTTCACCCGGGTACCGATCCCGAGCCGTCCCAGCGTTGTGATCTCAAGCGTGTGAGGGATGAGCGCGACCTGGAAACTGGTCTTCCCGACCTCGACAACGGTCAGCGACACGCCATCCAGCGTGACCGATCCTTTGGGCACCAGATAGCGAAGGAGGTCGTCGTCCGCAGCGAACCACACCCTGCGCGCATCGGAATCGTCCTCGATCCGTATGACCCGGGCCATCCCATCCACGTGACCCTGAACGAGATGACCTCCCAGGCGGTCGCTGAGCCTCAGAGGAAGTTCGAGGTTCACCGGGGACCCCCGCGTCAATGCTCCGATCGTTGAGAGGTTGAGGGTCTCGGGCATGACCTGTACTTCGAATCGCTTACGGGATATCGATGTGGCAGTCAGGCACACACCGTTGACCGCGATCGAATCGCCGAGCTTCAGCTCCTTCGACAGACTCGGGGCTTCGATCTCCAGGGTCATGACGCCTCGTCCGCGCGCTTTGCGTACGAGTCCCTTCTCAACGACGATGCCGGTGAACATCTATCTCCTCTCCAGCTTGACGATCAGGTCGTCGCGACATCTCTCTGACGCCACCGGCTTCCAGCGCTGGGCCGAGGCGAGCGTGGACACCCCCAGATCACCCAGGCGGAGCCCCTCTCCCCCCACGAGCAGGGGCCCGTAGTGGATCTCGAGACGATCGACCTTCCCCTCGCGCAACAACGACGTCGCCAACGTCGGGCCACCCTCGCAATAGACCTCGAGTAACCCGCGCTCGCCGAGGAGCTCCAGTAAGGGATCCACATCGATGCCCTGCCCACCGGGTGCCGGAGGCAGGACCACGACCTCGGCTCCGGCCTGCTTGAAAACGAGTTGCGTCTCGTGCGGACAACGTTCGGTCGTAGCGATCAGTACGTCACCCGGTTCGGAGAACAGCCGCGCCGTGGGCGGTGTGCGGCCCGAGGCATCGGCGACTATCCGCAACGGGTTCCTCGCGCCTTCAAGGTGCCGGGCCGTCAGTGCGGGGTCGTCGGCGAGTACGGTCCCCACGCCGACCATGACGGCATCTGCCTGGGACCTGCGCTCATGCGCCTTCTGTCGGGTCGCGTCCGAAGTGATCCATCTCGAGCTTCCGTCCGCTGCGGCCATCGCCCCGTCCAGGCTCGTGGCCAGTTTCAGCGTCAGACAGGCTCGCCCGGTACGGCGGTGATGCAGGTACGCCGCATTGAGCGCGGCAGCCTCGTCTCCGAGGAGGCCCACCTCAACGCCGATCCCGGCTTCGCGCAGCAGCGCAATCCCCCGCCCCGAAACCCGAACGTCCGGGTCGGTCTGGGCAACGACCACGCGGGTGACCCCGGACGAGGCCACCACCGGGGCACAAGGGGGGGTCCTGCCGTGATGGGTGCAGGGTTCGAGCGTGACGTAGAGGGTGGCTCCGGACGCATCCACACCTTCTAGGGCGAGGGCTTCCGCATGCGGCGTTCCGGATCCCCGGTGGGCACCCTCCCCGATGATGCGTCCGTCGCGAGCGATCACGCACCCGACCATGGGGTTCGGGGACGTGAACGGCACGGACCGCGCGAGGTCCAGCGCCCTGGCCATGAAGATCTCGTCGTTCACGTCAACTCCCGCATCGACCGGTATCACCGGCCCCTCCGGGGCGTGGAACGACGACTAACGCGCCGACCACCGCCGGACGCGCGAGCACTCGCCCTCTTCTCCCATCCGGACTTTACCGTCGGTCCCGGGATCGCACCGGGTCAACCGCTGAGGTGGTGGCTACTCACCCCAGGGCTCGCGGACTGTCACCGCCGGTCGGGAATCTCACCCTGCCCCGAAGAGGTCGTTATCGAGCCACATCATACCGGGTAGTCGGCTGAACTAGACCGCGCGGTCAATCCACGGCTTGGGTGCGGGCTCCCAGTTGGTTGCGCTCCGTCTCCGGGCTGCCGTCAGCGCGCCTGCGGTCTATAGCGAAGCTGGAACGGCTCTCCCGCTTGGCGAAGGCCTTCATCTCGGCGGCGATCTCGGAGGCCTCCCAGTGGGTGGAGATGGCCCTCTGCGAGTTCATCGCTATCCCGATCGACACGGTCACTATCGGGAACCGATGGACGACCCCCTTGCGGTCCGCGACCTCGACGTAGCCACGGTCGGCGTCGTCCGGGTCGTATCGCTCAAGGATGGAGCGATCCCATCTGTCGATCAGGTCCTCGGCCAGCACCTCGGCGTCGTCCGGGGACACGATCGCCACGAAGTCATCGCCCCCGATATGACCAAGGAACGATCCGAACCCTCCGTGGGCCTCGATCGATTCGCGGGCGCACGAGGCGAGCAGCTTGATGACCTCATCGCCCCGGAGGAAGCCGTAGTGATCGTTGAAAGACTTGAAGTTGTCGAGGTCGATGTAGAGCAATGCGAAGGGCTGCCCCTCTTGGACCCGTTTGGACAACTGATCTTGGACCTCGATATTGCCCGGGAGCTGGGTCAGAGGGTTAAGCCCGCGCATCGTCTTACTGCGGCGAAGAGCAGACTTGACCCGAGCCACCAACTCGATCGGATCGAAGGGTTTGATCATGTAGTCGTCGGCTCCCGCGGTGAGCCCGACAACCTTGTCGGCAGACAGCGACTTCGCCGTAAGCATGATCACGGACAGGTGCTTGGTCCTGGTGTCGCTTCGCAGCCTCTGGCACACCTCGAACCCGTCGAGTTTGGGCATCATGACGTCCAGAAGAACGAGCTCTGGCATGAGCTCGTATGCGGCCTGCAACGCCTGCTCTCCGTCGGACACGGTGTGGACGTCGAACCCTTCCAGCCGCAGGTTCACTTCGACGAACCGGACGATGTCTTCGTCGTCGTCGGCGACGAGGATCATCTCCTTGCCGTCACTCATCTGTTCCGGGCCAAAGAGTCGAGCCTTTCCCTGAGGCGTCCGGCCGCGGCCGGTGCATCCTTACCGTCGTAGATCGCACTGCCGGCCACAACGATATCGGCACCGGCCTGCGCCACGGCGTTAACGGTATCCAGATTGACCCCTCCATCTACCTCTATTTCGGCATGAAACGCCTTGGACTCAACGATGGATCGGGCTTGGGAGATCTTGGGCACCACCTCGGGCATGAAGGCCTGCCCCCCGAAGCCGGGACGGACGGTCATAACCAAGATGACATCGACGTCGCCGAGGTGCTCCTCGACCGAGTCTAGGGACACGTCCGGGTGGATCGCCAACCCGGGTCCTGCCCCGGCCTCCCGGATCCGAGAGATCGCATTGCCGACGTCGCTCACCACCTCCGGATGAAAGGAGATCCGCTGGGCCCCCGCTTCGACGAAGCGGTCGATGTAGTCCAACGGAGACGAGATCATCAGGTGGACGTGGAATGGGGTATCTACCACTCGACGCAGACTCGTGACGACGTCGGGCCCGAACGTGATGTTCGGAACGTAGTGACCATCCATCACGTCGAGGTGGAACCAGTCGACGAATGGCGCAACCGATCGCGCGTCCTCGCCGAGACGCGCGAAGTCCGCCGTAAGGATCGATGGTGCTAGTTGCATTCTCCCTATCCTCGATCTTCGCCGAAAGACTCGCCCGGTTCCAGACGAGCCCCCCTTGCGAAATCCGTCCCCGACATGGGCCTCTTGCCTGCGGGCTGCACTGAATCTAGTCGCAATAGGTTGGCTCCCGTTGCTATGACGGGTCGGGCAGGGTCGACGATGCGACCCGGCTCCCCCACCCCCGGCGTCGGGGTTGCAGCATGGATCTTGAGTCGAGAGCCACGGAAGGTCGTCCAGGCGCCCGGGACCGGGTTACAGCCTCGGATCAGGTTGGCGATCGTGGAAGCTTCTTCGCTCCAGTCGATCTCGGCCTCATCCGGCGCGATCTTGGGGGCATAGGTTGCGGCGGCGTGATCCTGCTCCTGAGGGGTAACGGTGCCCGCGGCAAGTCGTTCCAAGGTGCTCACGAGCAGGGGGGCGCCCAAGACGGCGAGCCTCTCGCCTAACCGGCCAGCGGTCTCGTCCGATCCGATATCGGTTTCGACCCCGTCCAGCACCGGGCCTTCGTCCATACCTTCGGTCAAGCGCATGATCGTCACACCCGTACTGGTCCGGCCGTCGATGATCGCCCGTTGCACCGGAGCCGCCCCCCGGTAGAGCGGCAGCAGTGGGAAGTGCAGGTTGACGAAACCGAACGGCGGTATCTCCAGGACCGAAGGTGGAAGGATCTTGCCGTAGGCGACGACGGGACATACATCGGGTTCGAGTGCGCGGAGCTGTCCGATGAAACCAGGTTCCGACACCTTCTGAGGCTGCAACACCTGAAGTCCGTGCCGGAGGGCCGCCTCCTTGACGGGGGGTGGTCGCAACTCATACCCCCGCCCGGCAGGCCGGTCGGGGTTGGTGACGACCGCCACCACCTCGATGTCGGAAGCGACCAGAGCCTCAAGCGAAGGAACGGCCCAGGCTGGGGTTCCGAAGAAGACCGCCCTCAGAGGACCTCGTCCTCTTTCGCCGGTTGGGTAGGAACCGGCAAGCCCAAAGCCTGATCCCTGAGTATCGCTAGCGCCTCTTTGCGGTCGGCCTCGGAGAGCCGGTCGATGAAGAGCACTCCGTCCAGATGGTCTATCTCGTGCTGGAAGATACGGGCCTTGAAGTCCTCCAGTTCCCAGGTCGCAGCGTCGCCGTTCTCATCGAGCCCCTCGACGGTGATCCTGTAGGAACGAGCGACGTTGTAATAGAGACCGGGTATCGAAAGACAGCCCTCCTCGCCTTCGATCTTTTCCTCCGACGTCGAGGTGATCGTGGGGTTGATGACTGCGCCGTACCCGTCTTCCGTTTCCCAGACGAATATCCGCTCCATCACGCCTACCTGGGGACCGGCCAGCCCCACGCCGGGAGCCTCACGCATCGTGTCCAACATGTCCTGGATCAAACGGCGATGGATATCGGTGATCTCTTCGATCTCTGCTGCCTTCTGACGGAGCACGGGATCGCCGAACTGACGGATAGGTAGTACTGCCATCGGTCCTCTCATCGGGGGTCGACGTCGAACCACAGGGTCATACCCCGTGGCACCTCCGGCAGGATAACCCGCAGAGACACGGCGACCTCATGGGCGTCGGGACACTTGAGAAGCATCTCTACGACGTCTTCACCGTCCACGTTGGCATCGACGGGACCTAATACGACCGCGCCCGCCGCTTCCGCCGTCCTGGAAACCCGTTCGAGAACCGCTGCCGCCTTGTCCCCGCGGGATCTGACCTTGATCAACTCGGAGAAGGGCGGATAGTTGAGATCCTTCCGTATCGGGAGTTCGCGCTCGATGAAGTACCAGGGGTCACCCCGCACCACCGATTGGATCGCGTGATGACCGGGTTCGCGGGTCTGGATCACCAAACGGCCGCCGCCGGATGCCGGCCCGGCCCAACGGGCCAGTTCGGATAGAGCCTGGTAGGCAACCTCGGCCGCGCGCATATCGGGTCTGCGTATCAGTTGATCGGCGTCGAGTACGCCCACGAGCGAGACGTCAGGTCTCAGTGCGGCTTTGGTGCCGATCCAGGTCGTGACATAGATGTCGGCGTCGCCGACCTCCGGGGCCTCGGACAAACCCTGAAGGACGTTCGGATCGACCCTACGGACCGTGGCGCGCGGGAAGATGCGCTCGAGTTGCTCGGCCATGCGCTCGCTGCCGGCTCCCAGATAGACGAGTTCCGCGCTCCCACACGAAGGACATACGTCGGGGGCTCGCGCTGTGAACGAGCAGCGAGGACAACGAGCGGCGAGGCGCTCGCGTTCATAGGTAACGCCCGACTCACAGCGCGGACATCGGACCGAGCGATGACAGTCGCGGCACCATAACGACAGCGCGTACCCCCTCTGCGGTACCAAGAGCCCGACCGCTCTACCGGCCGCGAGCGTGTCTCCGATCGCCCGATGAAGTGCCCGCGACGGTCCGTTGTCCGACGGTTCGACCAACTCGACGTTGCATCGATCGCTACGGGACCGAGTGGCCGAGGGGCGC
>JBKHYB010000090.1:263-6390 GCA_046565725.1 Actinomycetota bacterium | reverse complement strand
CGGCGGAGATCGTCGCGACTCCAAGCGGCAAAGGCTATTGGGTTCTCACCGAGGGGGGCCGGGTGTTCGCCTATGGCGACGCTGAGTCTCACGGCGATATGGGTAGCAAGGGTGACGCGATCGCCGCAGGGATGGACGCAACGCCGACGGGGCTCGGCTATTGGATCGTGACGACCAGAGGCCGCGTCGTGCCTTTCGGAGATGCAGTCTTCTACGGGGGAGCAGCGAACGAGATCAAGGACGTCAGGGGGATCGTTGCCTCCGCCACCGGTCTCGGCTACTGGATCTTTAATGGCAAGGGCCGGGTGAAGGCCTTCGGAGATGCTCAGATCTTGGGCGGACTCGCGGACGAGAAACTGACCCAGGACATCGTCGGCATGAGCATCACGGCGTCCGGCCTCGGCTATCTGTTGTTGGGCGACAAGGGAAAGATCGAAGCGTTCGGCGACGCGCCGAAACCCTCATCGCTTACTCGGGTTCGCATGACTCAGCCCACGCCGCCCGCGGGCCTGGCTCCAGCGGTGATGCCGGAAGACGACCATCAGTGAGATCGCAGTATGTAAGAGAGCCGACGATCAGACCAGAGGTTCGTCGGACATCAACCCGGCCCTGAAGGCGTAGGCGGCCGCTTCAACCCGGCTGTCCAGGCCGAGCTTCATCAGGATGCGGGAGACGTGGACGCTGGTGGTCTTCACACTGATGAAGAGATGATTGGCGATCTGTTTGTTACTCATCCCCTCCGCCATGAGCTTGAGGACCTCCAACTCGCGCGGAGTGAGGGTTCTCAGCAGAGGATCGGTGGGTCCGTCTGACATCGAAGCGTTCCCAACCGGTAGCCGAGCCTTCAGGGCTGCCTGCGTGATCGCATCCGCCATCCACCTGCTTCCTATCGTCGAGGCGATCTCGAACCCCTCCGATAGAGCGCCTTCTGCCGAGGCCCGGTCCTGTTTGACCAGATGGCAGACCCCGAGCCGGAAGAGACAGTAGGCGGTCAGGTAAGGATGCTTCATCTCTCGCCACAGACGCGCCGCTTCGGTGAACGTCCCGCGTGCGTCTTCCCCTTTGAAGATCGCCGCCTCCCCTCGGGCTGCTGCAGCATGAGCGGCTATAGGTCGCAACGCGATCCGTGACCCCGACTGGATCTTCGAGAGTGCGTCCCCGACCCTTTCGGCGTCGCCACGCTTGGGGTCGGATGCTTCCACCCTGATGCTCGCCCAGCAGAGTGCCGCCTCGTACAGCGCATCGTCGGTCGCTGACGTCAGAGCCAAGCCTTCGTCGATGGCCCGCCGCGCGGCCGGTAGATCGCCGGCGATCATGTGCAGCTCTGCCTCGGCTAGAAGGATCGGTACTTCGAACTCGATCGACCTCCACGAACTCGCGGCTGCTCTTGATGCAGAGAGGTACTCCTGCGCTCGTTCGGCCTCCCCTCGGGCGACGGCCAGCTGAGCGAGGAGACCGTAGATCACTTCTACATAGCCGGCGGTGTCGCCGGAGAGGATCTCGTGGCAGACCTCCTCGCATCGGACCCAGTTCCCGAGTTCGAGTTCGCGGAAGGCGACTTCGGCCTTCATCCATGTTCCGAAGGAACTCGATATACCCCATCGATATGCCGTTGCTTGTCCTTCGATCGCAACTTCCTTCGAGTTCTCGTACCGCCCGTCCGCAGCGAGGATGGTTGCGAGGTTGATGATCGCGCGGCCGACGTTCTCCGGGTCGGCGATCCTTTCCGCGGTGTCTCGGGCCGAAGAGAGTGCAGCGATAGCTTCCTCGACCTTGCCGGAGAAACCGAGAGCCGGACCGAGCGTGGCGAGTGCATGCGCTTCGATGGCTGCCGCGCCGAGGTCGTGGGCGATGCCGATGGCCTCGCGGCAGCGTTCGATCGCCTCGCGGTAGTTGCCCAAGAGCATGAGGATCTGTCCGAGAGAAGCGAGGACCTTGGCTCGTGCATGCGAGGGTGGTTCCTCGGGCACGAGCGATACCGCCTTCTTGTACGCCTCTAGAGAGCCGAAGCCGTCCCCGGCGTTCCAACGGTAGCGGCCCAGCCTCTCGTGCAAGATGCCCTGTCTGGTGGGATCGAGATCCCGGGCATGGACGATGGCCTCCTGGATCAGCTTGAGAGGGGAGTCCACCTCGCCATCGAGGGATGCGCATTCGGCCGCGAGCCTGAGCACGTCCGACCTCGTCAGATCAACGAACCCTTCGGGGAGGGTCCCATCCCAGAGCTCGTGGGCCCTGTGCAACAAGACGGCCGCTTCGCCGAAGGCGTAGGACTCCGATGCCCGGATCCCGGCGACCAAGGCTGACTCGAGAGCTCTGTCGCGCCGGCCCGATCTCGACCAGTGGTGGGCGATCAGTGCCGCATCCTGAGTCGATGCTGCAGCGATGCCCCCGGTCCGCTCTTCGATCAGCCGAGCAACCGAGGCGTGCATCGTCGCTCGATCCGTTGGTGGGAGGTCCTCGTAGATCGCTTCCGCCATCAGCGCGTGCTTGAACGTGAGGATGCCATCAGGGTTCTCCACGATCTGGGCCGAGGTCGCTTCCCTCCAGGCTTCTTCGAACTCATCTCGGTGCATGCCCGCTATCGCCTGCAGGTCTTCGGCCGGCGCGTTGGTCGCCACCGCCACCGCCCGCAGGAGTTGTCTTGCGGTAGGCGATATGGCCTCGAGTCGCAACGTCGTCAGATCGAACAAACTTTCCGGCAGATGACCCCCGGGGGTGGATGCAAGAAGCTCGGTGAACAGTGGATTGCCCTGCGAGCGTCTGCGTATCTCTTCTAGCCTCCGGCCGGAGGGTGCATGTCCGAACAATGCAGTTAACTGTTCGGACATCTCCTCGAGGGAGAACCTATTCAGCTCGACGCGGAGGACGTCGCGTCGGGACGAGATGTTCGACGCGAAGCGACGCACTGGATGGTCGCGGTGTAGCTCGTCCGTCCTGAATGTAAAGAGGTACACGGCGGGGATATCGCGGCTGTTCGCGACCAAGAAGGAGAGCAGATCTCGGGTCGAAGCTCCCGACCAGTGCAGGTCCTCGATCACCATCAAGAGAGGCCGGTGCGACGCCAGCCGGCTCACAACGCCCAGAACCTGTTCGAAGAGTCTCGTCTGGGAGGCAGAGGAGAGGCTCCCATCGGATGTGACTCCATCCGAGCCGTGGAACAGGGATGCGGATGCCGCGCCCGACGATCCGAAGACGCGTTCCTGCACGGCAGTTTCGATCTGGGATCCCACCGTACGGAAAGCCTCGATGATGGCTCCGTAGGGCAGCTCCCCCTGGCTGAGCGGGACACAACTTCCTTCGAGCTTCACCATCCCGTGCGTGAAGCGGTCGCAAGCCTCCTGCACGAGCCTGGTCTTACCGACCCCAGCTTCACCGGCTATCAGAACCGCTGCCGCGCTCCCGGCGTCGGCGGCATGACGGATGAGCGCTTCGAGTTCGTGCAACTCATCACGCCGACCAACGAACCCCGCCGTTCCGTTCATCCCAGCCACGGGGCAATCTTCGCATCTAGGACCGGCACAAGGGAAGGCCTGCGCGCCGAAAGGGGTCCTCGCGGGAGAACCCCTTTCGATCGACCGGATGCCGGGACGGGGAGGGCATCCGGTCGGTGGCTCCTAGGCCGCCATCCCCCTGGTCCATCTTCGTGCCATCGGGTTACCTCCGCAGCCCCCAAGCCCTTGGTTCGTCGTAGTGAAGGTACGCGCTCGACCTAGGGAACGCATCGGGAAGATTCCCTATCTTTGGAGGGGGTCGGGCGTGCTCGCCTTGCTCAACAGCGGATGCAGGGAATGGACGAATGCGGTTGGAAGGGGGCCGGGGTGGCCGAACAGGAAACCCTGCCCGAAGGACGCTCCCAGTCCGATCAGCGTGTCCACGTCGGCGTTGTCTTCGAGGCCCTCGGCCACGATCTCCGCCCCGATCTCGGAGGCGAACGAGATCAACGCGGAGGCCAAAGCCTTCTTCTTGGGATCGGTGTGGACCCCTTGGGTGATACCGATGTCCAGTTTCACGATCTCCGGGGCGAGACGCAGGATGTGGCGGAGGCTGGCGAAGCCGGCTCCGGCATCATCCACCGCCAGGGCACCCCCTCTTTCCCGAAGCGTCTGGAGTACCGCCTCCAAGGCGATGTAGTCCTCTACCGGGGCGTGTTCGGTTACTTCGAAGACGACACCGCGAAGGTCGGTGCCGATGTCCTCTAGGAACCTGGGGGAGAGCATCGTGTCCGGTGCGAGATTGATGGTGAGGGCCATGGATGCAGGCATCCGAGGGCGCGCTTCAACGGCCGTCAGAGCCGCCGCCATATCGAGGTCGACACCGAGTCCCAGGGTCTTCGCCTCCGTAAACCAGACATACACGGGCCTGTCGAGATAACCGTCGAAGCGCGTGAGAGCTTCGAACCCCGATATCTCTCTCGAGGCTAAATGGACGATAGGTTGGTACACCGATCGCAAGATCCCGCCGCTGATCGCGTTTCGGATCCTCTTTTCTTGCCGGCGTCGTATGGAGATCTCGACGTCTTCGGACTCGAGTTTGCCGGCAAGCTCGTCCAGAACCTCGTGTGCCACGGATGGAGAGATGGCACCTTGCCCTTCGGTCACCTTGCGGATCGCCGCGATGATCTCTTGCGTCTCCGATCCCTTGACGAGGTATCCCGTGGCCCCCGCCTTGATCATCTCGAGGACCGTGGCCCGGTCGTTGTAGGCCGAGAATGCGAGCACCTTCGTGTCGGGGGAGGTAACTGCGATCTCTCTAGCAGCGCGCGCTCCGCCCCCCCCGGGCATCTTGACGTCGAGGATCGCGACGTCCGGCTGGTGTTCACGGGCGAGGAGGATGGCCTCGTTAGCGTCACTGGCAGTAGCGACGAGTTCCATCCCGGAATTCCTATCGATCAAAGCAGCGAGAGCCTGCCGTACGAGGATCTCGTCTTCGGCGATCAGGATCCGGACGTTCATCTGCGCTGAGCCTCCTGCAACCGATGATTCGCTGGGATCCAGAACTCGATGGAGGTCCCGCTTCCCTGCGACGTTTCGAGGTGCAACCAACCACCCGCCAGTTCGGCCCTTTCCTTCATATCCGTTAGACCGAGATGCGCGGGAGACGTCGTGTCTGCGTCCTCGGCCGAAAGGCCCCTGCCGTCATCCTCGATACGGACGAGGTAGCCGCCCTCATGTTCGTCGAGCGAAACGAATGCGTGACTCGCGGCCGAGTGTCGTCGAACGTTGGCGACGGCTTCTTCCGCGATCCTGTAGATGATCGACTTCGCTTCCCCCACGGGTTCCGACGTCAGGTGATCTCGTATGGTCCAGGCGACGTCGAACTCGGCGCCGGTGGCGTTGATCAGAGAATCGATCGCGTTGGCAAGCTTCCCTTTGTCCATCCCCGGCGGCCGCAGGCGCATCATCATGGTTCGGAGACGCTCGACCGCGGCTTCCGCGGTCAATTGGATCTCCTCCAGATCCGCATCCAGTGGAGGTTCCGCTCCGCTCTTGATCGCTTCGATCATCAGCCCGACCGCCGTCATCACCTGTAGCGGGTCGTCGTGGATCTGCGCTGCGATCCGGTGACGTTCGTCTTCTTGGGTCTTCATCCACTCGGACAGGAGTCGCCTGCGCTGGGTGTCGAGCTCCCGCAGGCGTCTGTAGCTATCCCGAAGCAGTTCTTCGTTACGGCGTCGGTCGGTCACGTCGCGGGAGATAACCAACACGGTCTCGACGCCGCCGTGTTCGCCCCACTCGGGGATCAGCCTCGCCTCGAGGTAAAGATCGTCGTCATCCTTCCGATACGTCAGGTCCATCGCGCTCGGGGTACCGGTATCCAACACCTCGCCGATCGTGGCCTGGAAGAGATCGACGGTGACGTTGTCGCCATAGGCCTCGGTAGGGGTTTTCCCGAGGACGGATTCGAGTTCCAGCCCGGTCTTGTCGGTGAGAGATGGGTTGGCGTAGACGTGTTTGAGGTCACGGTCGAAGCGGGTGATGATGTCGGGAGCGTTGTCTGCCAGGGATCTGAAGCTGTGCTCCCTCTCGCGGAGGTTTTCTTCTTCCCGCTTCCTCCTGGTTACATCACGAACGATCCCCTCGACGGCCACCAGGTTCCCTTGAGGGTCCTTGACGGGGAACAACCGCTG
>JBKHYB010000090.1:0-253 GCA_046565725.1 Actinomycetota bacterium | reverse complement strand
CCTTGCGGACCCAGCGAACCTCTAGCGTTGCCCGGTGGAGGTTGGGCTCCTCGAAGTCCTCTAGTTGGGCTCGGTCCTCAGGGTGAAGCAGCGAGTAGTTGGCGAACGGGTCGTGCTCGAAGAACCAGGAGAGTGGATACCCCGTCAGAGTGGCCGCAACGGGACTCACGTATTCGAAGCCCCGGTTGGGCCCGAGCCGGTAGCGATAGATCATGTCGGGTGCGTTCTCAGCGATGCGGCGGTAGCGTTCCTC
>JBKHYB010000089.1:0-6433 GCA_046565725.1 Actinomycetota bacterium | reverse complement strand
ATCGATGTTCAGGGCGTTGTGATGTGTGACGAAGGGCCGGGCCACCGCCCCACCGGCGATCGGCTGGAGCAACGGGGTCTCGACCTCCATGAAGTCACGCTCGTCCATGAAGGCGCGGATCGCAGCCAGCATGTCGACGCGGGCATACATCAACCGGCGCGCCTCCGGGTTGGTGATGAGATCGAGATAGCGCTGGCGGTAGCGAGTCTCGACGTCGGTCATGCCGTGCCACTTCTCGGGCATCGGGCGCAGACACTTGGCGAGGACATCGACCGAGGAAACCTTGATCGAAAGCTCGCCGCGCCGCGTCTTCATCACGACACCTTCGGCCCCCACGATGTCCCCGACGCTGATCGCCTTGAACGACTCCATGCCTTCGTCACCCAGAACGGCTTGCTGCGCGAAGAGCTGCATCCTTCCTTCGGCATCCTGGATATCGGCGAACGCGATCTTGCCGTGTTCGCGGGTGGTCATCACACGGCCGGCGATGCGAACCACGTCGCCGGTCTCGGTCCCGGCTTCGAGATCGGCGTGGCGCTCGCGGATACGGCCGGAATCGCTCGTACGATCGAACCGGTAGGGATAGTCGGTCACTCGGTGTTCCGTTCGTAGATCAGCTTCAGTCCCAGGATCGTCAGCATCGGCTCGAGCTTCTCGATCGTCTCGCAATGCTCGGCGACGATCGCCGAAAGTCCGCCGGTAGCAACCACCCGGGCATGACCACCCATCTCCTCGGTCGCTCGCCGTACGAGTCCGTCGACCAGGGCAGCGGTCCCGTAGATGATCCCGGACTGGACCGCGTTGACGGTGGTCTTGCCGATCGCATGGGGAGGAGCAACGAGCTCGACCCTGCGGATCTGCGCGGTGGCCGAGAACAGTGCGGTGGCCGACGTATCGACTCCGGGTGCGATCGCTCCGCCGAGGTACTGGCCCTTCGCCGACACCGCGTCGACCGTGATGGCGGTACCGAAGTCGACGACGACGACGTTCTCGCCTGGGAACATGTCGTGTGCCGCGACCGCGGTGGCGATGCGGTCGGCCCCCACCTCGCGCGGGTTGTCCATCATGATCGCCAGACCGGTCTTCACGCCGGGCTCCACGACGATGGCAGGGAAGCCGAAGTACTGCTCGGTCATCTGCCTCAGTTCCATCGTCGCCTTCGGCACGACCGAGCAGATCGCCACGCCGGTTATCTCTCTCTCGAACGAGAGGTCGGCGAGTTCGAGGAACGAGCCGAACAGCAGCGCCAGCTCGTCCGCGGTGCGCTTCGCCTCGGTAGAGGCGCGCCACTCGTGCACGAGCTCATCCCGGTTGAAGACCCCGAGATGCGTTTGGGTGTTTCCGACATCGACGGTTAGGAGCAAGTCACGCGCTTTCCGCTATCAGGTGACCGACGATCCGGTTGTCGTCGTCCACGTGAACGATCGTCGGCTCGAAGGTCGCCAGTTCGGCTTCGTCGTAGGAACCGTACGAGATGACGATGATCTTGTCTCCGGGGTGCGCCAGCCGGGCCGCAGCACCGTTCAGGCACATGTCTCGCGAGCCTCGCTCTCCCTCGATCACGTACGTCTCGAACCGAGCACCGTTGTTGATGTTGACCACGGCCACCTGCTCGTACTCCATCAGGTCCGCGGCATCCATCAGGTCGCGGTCGATCGTGATCGAACCGACGTAGTTGAGGTTGGCGTCCGTCACCGTGGCTCGGTGGATCTTGGACTTCATCATCGTGCGTTGCATCTTGCGTCGCTCTCCTTCCACTGCAGTCCGCTCAGGCGGTACCGCGCTCTGAAGATCTGACCAGCATGTTGTCTATCAGCCTGGTGGCGCCCACGCGCCCTGCGATGGCGAGGAGCACGTCACCGGCCGGGGCACCGGAGAAGGTATCCGGGTCGACCGCAACCGCGTAGTCGACCTCGACCTCGCCGTCGAGGATGCCCGCCATCGCTTGTTCGGCGGCCGAGGGTGCTTCTCCTGCTCGCAGGGCCGCGGCCCCCGCCTCCAGGGCCAGGTACAGGGCCAGGGCCCGGGTCCGCTCGGTCTCGGAGAGGTAACGGTTGCGGCTGCTCAGCGCCAAGCCGTCGGGTTCCCGCACGGTGTCGCCGACCACCACCTGGACCGGGATATCGAGATCGGCCACCATCTTCCGGATCACCGCCACCTGCTGGGCATCCTTCTGCCCGAAGAAGGCGAGATCGGGCTGGACGATGTTGAAGAGTTTGGCGACCACGGTCGCCACGCCGTCGAAGTGCCCGGGGCGATGAGCACCCTCCAGAACATCGGTGAGCCCGGTCATGTGGATCGTGGTCGTCGCCCCGGCCGGGTACATCTCTTGCACGTTCGGGAGGAACACGATGTCGGCGCCTTCGGCCTGCGCCATCGCGAGGTCGGCCTCTTCGGTCCTGGGGTAGCGCTCGAAATCCTCGTTCGGGCCGAACTGCAACGGGTTGACGAAGATACTCATCACGACGATGTCGGTGGCGTCCTTGGCGAGGCGGACGAGCGACATGTGTCCTGCGTGTAGCGCACCCATGGTCGGGACGAAGCCGATGGTGTTGCGCTGTTTCCGCTCGGAGGAAACGAGATCACGGACCTCCGCTACCGACCGCGCGACTATCACGGCAACAGTCCTTCGATGCGGTCTGCGGTGGTTGCGTCGATGCGAGAGTGGTCGCGGGCCGCGTCGAGGATCATCCTGACGGCGAGCGCGTATCCGCCGACCAGCTCCGGTGCCTGCTGTCGGAGGGCTTCGATGTGTCGCTCCAGGGTCTCGGTCTCGCCACGAACCACCGGCCCGGTAAGCGTCGTGCCTCCGCCCCCGCCTTCGCTCGCGTTGGCAACCGTCCCGGCGGCGAGGGGGCCGAGCACCTTCTCCGGCTCGGGGATGCCGAGCCGCGCCAGGACCGACTCGCCGAACGCCATGAGCGCGGCGATCCCGTTGCTCGTCATCACGCACGCCGCGTGCCACAGGGGACGGTCACTCTCGTTGACGTGGACCGGGTTGCCGTCGAGGAGATCGCGGACGATGTGGTCGATCCATGGGTGCAGTTCGGAAGCCGTCGTGATCCCCCACGCCGAACCGGGAAGCCGTTCGATCGCGGTCTTCACATCCGGGCAGGCCTGAACCGGATGCAGCGCGAGCGCGAGCGCACCTCGCTCCGCCACCGGCTGGAGGGCGGCGGTCCCGAGCGAACCGGAGAGGTGGGCCACCACCGTTCCGTCGGTGACCGTCGGCACCAGCAGCGATGCCACGTCCGGTATCGCGGGGTCGCTCGCTCCGACGAGGATCAGATCGGCCTCGCAGGGGACCGTCAGATCGAGCAGGGGGGCGTCGAGAAGTTCGTGAGCGCGCTTGGCACTGGGGGCCGAGCGCGACCACACGCCCGCGATCTCGCAGCCCGCCCGCCGCAGGAGCACCGCAACGGCGGTTCCAACGCGGCCGGTCGCCACCAGGGCGACGCGCGGGCGTTCGGGGAGGAAGGGGTGGGTGTTCATCGGTGGTTGTAACGCTCCAGTCCGTCGGGTACCGGTCGTTCGTCCAAGTGTAAGACACGCGGTAGCGTCGCAGGCGAGGAGGGGGTCTGGATGCGAACGAGGGTTGTCGTTGTCGTTGTGCTGCTGTTGCTCGCCGCGCTCTCACCCTCGGCCGGAGCGGGCCCCCGGACCGCGCGGACGCTCGATCGGGCCCGTGCGGCCATGAGCGGACGGCTCGGTCCTCGGGCTGCAACCGCGGCCTTGCGGGACCTCGCCCTGGAACGTAGCCGGTTGGACGGTGGAGATGAGCGGCGAGCCGATGCCCTTCTGGCGCGGCCGACCCAGCCCGGTTCGGTGGATGCGGTCTCGTACCCGTCCGGCGTGCCGGTCCGCAACCTCTGTGGGGGCGGCGTGTGCGTGCACTGGGTGACCTCGGGCGAGCATGCGCCGCCCGCTCAGGACTCCGACGGCGACGGTGCGCCGGACCAAGCCGAGTTCTCGTTGGAGACCTTCGAGCACGTCGCTTCCGTCGTGATCGGTTCGCTCGGGTATCAACCTCCGAAGGACGATTCGGCCTCGGCGGAGCCGGGGCCGAACGGCGCTACCGACATCTACCTCGCCGACACCGGAGCGGTCGGTCTCTACGGTTACTGCGCCTCGGACGATCCGGCCCTCGCAGATCCCGCCCGGGCGGGGCGGGATGCCTCTCTCTACTGTGTGATCGACGACGACTTCATGCTCGACCAGTTCCCCGGTTCGGAGTCTCCGACCTCCGCCCTGAAGGCGACCGCGGCCCACGAGTACTTCCACGCGGTGCAAGGCGGTTACGACTTCGGCGAGGACCTGTGGTTCATGGAGGCGACCGCGACCTGGGTCGAAGATGTGGTCTTCGACGACGTCTCGGACCACTACCGGTACCTGCGTTGGTCGGCGATCCCCAGGCCCGGTTTCCCGATCGACTACAGGGACGGGGGTCCGAACGTCTCGCATCCGTACGGCGCATGGCTGTTCATCCGCTTCCTGACCGAGTACTTCGGTAGCGACGGTCTACCGGCGCACGAGGTCGTCCGCGAGACGTGGGCCCGAGCGGCGTGGCGTGAAGGTCATCCCGACGATCTCGATGAGTTCTCGGCTCAAGCCTTGCGCAACGTCGTGCTGGGCCGCGGCGACGATCTCCCGAGCGTCGTCGCGAACTTCCACATGAACAACTTCCGAGCGGAGGCGTTCTACGAGGAAGGACAGTCCTACGTCGATGCGCTGGTGGGGGCCGGGCTCAACCCGCGGCCGTTCCTCACCAAGACGCACTGGTTCTCGCGCTCGACCTACACCACCGGATGGTGGGGGCAGGAGGTCAGGCACCTTTCGGCCCTCAACATCGGCTTCCATCCTCGCGAAGGCGTCGCGGCCTCCACCCGTGTGCGCGTTCAGATCGATGGTCCGACCGCCAAGAGCGGGCCGCGAGCGCGAGCGATCGTCGCCTTCACCGACGGCACCTACGACATGTCTTACATGCGCCTGAACGAGGAAGGCGACGGAGCGAAGACGTTCGCTTTCGGCGGTGGCGCGGTCGACATGGTGACGATCGCCATGGTCAACGGATCGACCCGATACACGGATTGCGGGTCCGGCTATCTGTTGTCTTGTTGGGGCCGCTCGCGCGACGATCAGAGGGTCTTCCGTTGGAGAGCTACCGTGGTGCCGTAAGGGCTACCAACCCTCGAGAAGCTTGACCTCTCCCTCGGCTTCATCGAGAGCATCGGCGTAGCGCGCATCCCACGGGTCGGTGAGGTCTGGATCGATCTCCAACAGGGGAACGAGGACGAACCTCCGCTCCTTCAGGCGCGGATGAGGGATCTCGAGGTCGGGCTCGGAAACCTTCTCGTCTCCGTAGAGCAGCACGTCGAGGTCGATGATGCGCGGCCCCCAGCGGATGTCGCTGGCGTCGCGACCGAGCTTGCGCTCGATGTCCTTGCACACGTTGAGGAGCTCGCGGGGGCCGAGCCCCGTTTCGATCCGCGCGACGGCGTTGACGAACGAGCGCTGAGGCGGACCACCGATCGGGGCGGTCTCGTACAGCGAAGAGATCTTCGTGGCCTGGGTGCCGGGGGTGTCCTCTAGTTCGTCGACGGCCCGCCGGACGAAGAGAACCCGGTCACCCACGTTGGAGCCGATCCCGATGAATGCGACGGTCATCGCTGCCTCACGATCCTCACCTGCACGGAATGAACCTCCTCTGGTATCGGAGGTTCCTCTTTACCCACAACGACCGTCACCCTCTCAAGGTTGTCATCGGCGAGAAGATGTTCGGCTATAAGTTCCGCCAACCTCTCCAGCAGGGCCACCTCGTTATCCCGTACGAGTTCTACGACCCCTGCGGTTACGGCGGAGTAATCGACGGTGTCGCCGAGGGCGTCGCTACCGCCTGCGGCCCCCAGGTCTGTCTCCAGTTCGAGGTCGATCCGGAGGTACTGGGGCGTGGCCCTTTCCTCGGCCGTCACCCCTATCCGGCCCTGGGCTCGCAGTCCTTTGAAGACGATGGCATCGCTCATGCGCCCATGATCGCTTCCGTCATCCGGACCGCTCGCACGGTCTGCTCGACATCGTGGACCCGCACGATCCTCGCTCCGGCCAACACCGACATCACGACCGTGGCGAGGGTGCCTTCGATCCTCTGATCCTCCGGGAGATCCAGGACCGCGCCGATGAAGGACTTCCGAGAGGTCCCGACGAGGATCGGCCACGGCAGGGCGGTGATCTCGTCCAGCCGTTTCATCAGTTCGAGGTTCTGCTGTGGGGTCTTCGCGAAACCGATGCCCGGGTCGAGGATGATGCGATCGTCGGGCACGCCAGCCGCTCCCAACTCCTTCGCTCTGCCAGCAAGGAAGTCGCGCACATCCGTCACGACATCCGAGTAGTGGGTCAGCTCTCGCATCGTCGCCGGGGTCCCCCGTGAATGCATCAC
>JBKHYB010000088.1:0-6465 GCA_046565725.1 Actinomycetota bacterium | reverse complement strand
GGGGTGTAGTCGATGTCGGCCCAGGCGTCGTCGTCGATGGCGGCGATCACCTTGACCAGCGCCTTGTTCCCCGTGCGCACGGCCATCGTGTAGCGCACGTCGAGACCGGCGAGGACTGGATCCGGGTGTCGATGGATGCTCGGCCCCTGTCGCTGGATCTCGTCACCTTGCCCTACCCGGGCTTCCCAACGGATCTGCAGCCTTTGATGATGGTCCTGCTGAGTCACGCCGACGGCCCCTCGATCTTGACCGAGAACGTTTTCGAGGCCCGCTTCCTGTTCGTCGATGAACTTAACCGGATGGGTTCTCGGATCAGGGTCGAGGGACACCATGCCGTGATCCGGGGGGTCGATCGTCTCTCCGGGGCGCCGGTGAGGGTTCCCGACATCCGTGCGGGGGCCGCGCTCGTACTGGGCGGCCTGTGCGCCGAAGGTACGACCGAGATCTACGAGGTGTGGCACATAGAACGCGGCTACGAACGCTTCGAGGAACGGCTGTCGGGGTTAGGGGCCTCGATCGAGGTGGTCGAGAAGCAGGCATGAAACGGGCCGTCGGGGCGCTCGGCTGCGCGCTCCTCCTGCTCGGAGCCACTCCGGGTCTCGCTGCCCCCTCTGCGAGGTCTCAGAGAGGTGCGGTGGTCGGTCCCGTGCGGTTGGTTCCGGACACCTCCATACCGATCGAGGTAGCGGGTCTCAACGCCTACTTCGGCACGATCGTCCTCTCCCCGGCCGCCGACGGTTTGACCGTGATCGATCGCCTGTCGATCGAGAGATACCTGCTCGGCCTGAAAGAGGTTCCGTCGGACTGGCCGATGCAAGCCCTCAAGGCCCAGGCGGTGGCTGCCCGCACCTACGCGATGTGGACGTTGGACCGGCCCCCTGCCGGGGCTGCCGCGACCTATGGGTTCGATATCTGTGCCTCGGTCGAATGCCAGGTGTTCTCGGGGGCCGAGGTCGTGCTCGAGGATCCCGCGGCACATAGATGGGTGGCTGCCGTCACCGCGACCGAGGGAGAAGTGGTCACCTACGGCGGCGACCCGATACTCGCGCGTTACCACTCGACATCCGGAGGGCAGACGTTCGACAACGAGACGATCTTCCCGAGCGAGGGTGCGTTCCCTTACCTGAAGGCGGTCGAGAGCACGACGGAGGAGGGCTCCCCGCTGTACCGCTGGTCGGTCGCCTTCCGTCTGGACCGTCTGACCCGAATCATGGCGAAAGCAGATCTGTGGGGGCCGGGGAAGATCCGCAAGGTGAGGTCGGTACCGTCGTCGGAGGGCAAGCACTATCCGGACCTGGTGTTCTCCGGCATCCATGACCGGGTCCGCGTCACCGCCGAGGAGTTCCGCGTCGCCGCCCGGACCATCGCACCCGAGCAGTTCCCGCGGCTCTATCCCTCGCTGGCACTCACCTCGAGCGGGAGGCTGCCCGAGGTGTTGCCGTCCAACCGCTACGAAGCCACCACTCGCAACGGCCACATGATCGTGACCGGCCGCGGATGGGGCCACGGAGTCGGGATGTCGCAGTGGGGAGCCGAGGGACTAGCGCGCCGAGGCGGGAGTTACACCGAGATCCTGTCCCACTACTACACGGGCATCGACATCTCGGAGATCGACACTTCTTCGCCGATAGATGTGGGGGTCGCGTGGGGCTTGAACCCGGTGTCCGTGACCGGCTCGTTCGATGTGTACGACGGGCGGGGCCGACGCATCGTGAAGGGAGCCCTCGGGACCTGGCGTTTCCGTCGAACCCCCTCTGGGGCGATCGCGGTCGCCGCACCCAAAGGTCACCGGTTGGCACTGTCGATCGGAGTGGTGTCGTCTCCTGTCTCGGTGGAACCCGGAGGCACCGTCGAAGTGGTTGCAGCCTTGACCAAACCGGCCAGGGTCAGCATCGGAGATCAGCCCCCCGAGGTTCACGACGCCGGACGTTTGAGGCTCAGGCTCGCGGCCCCCGAGGAGCCGGGGAACCACGAGATCGAGGTGACGGCCACCGACGGGGAACGGAGACGCTCGGATCGGTTCGAGCTCACCGTCGTCGAGGATCCCAAGCCGGAGGTACGAGCTCAGAGAGCAGAACAAGCCGATCCGGACGAAACGGGAGCCATCCGTTCGGTGGCCTTGGGCTTGTTGGTGGTTGCCGCGCTGATGTGGCTGGTGAAAGTTACGATGTACAGATGAGCCAGATGGCTACGGGGGAGTCCTCGATCGAACAACAGGTGAGGCAGGCGCTGGAGCTGATCCGCCCCGCCATCCAGATGGACGGCGGCGATATCCGGCTCGAGAGGGTCGAGGGGTCGACCGTCACGGTGTCGTTGCTCGGCACCTGCGAAACCTGCCCGATCTCGCCCGTAACCCTCAAGCACGGGGTCGAGCGGCTCCTTCGCGAGCGCGTACCGGGCATCACCGAAGTCATCGCCCTGGAGGCCTGATATCTCCTTGGATACCCCAGAGCTGGTCGAGCGCGCCCTAGGCGGAGACCGCCGCGCGATCGCCCGCATGATCTCTCTCGTCGAGGATGGCGGCCCCGATCTCGGGCGGGTCATGCAGAGCCTCTATCCCAAGACGGGCCACGCTTACTCGATCGGCGTGACCGGGGCTCCGGGGGCCGGCAAGTCGTCACTCACGGATCGGATCGTGGGTCGCGCCCGGGCGCACGAACTCACCGTCGGGGTGCTGGCGATCGACCCTTCGAGCCCCTTCTCCGGTGGAGTCTTGTTGGGGGACAGCGTCCGGATGCAGGGACACGCCACGGATCCGGGGGTCTTCATCCGCTCGATGGCGACCCGTGGCCACCTCGGCGGCCTGTCGTTGGCGGCACCCGAAGCCGTGCGCGTTCTCGACGCGGTCGGGAACGACATCGTCATCATCGAGACCGTGGGGGTCGGACAGGCCGAGGTCGAGATAACCGATGCGTGCGATACGACGCTGGTGGTTCTGACTCCGGGCATGGGGGATGCGGTTCAGGCGGCGAAGGCCGGCCTGATGGAGATCGCCGATGTCTACGTGATCAACAAGGCGGACAGGCCCGGAACGAAAGAGATAGTGCGCGAACTCCGCAACATGCTCCAGATGAGTGATGCAGAGTGGAAGCCTCCGATCGTCGAGACCGTGGCGATCAAGGATCAAGGCACCGTCGAGCTGTGGGAGGCGGTCGAGAAGCACCGGGCCTACCAGGAGGAGCGAGGCCTCCTCGAGACCCGTCGGCGTCGCCGGATCCTGCGCGAGATCAAAGAGATCGTCGCCGAGCGCTATCGCGACCGGATCGAAACAGAGGCGACCGCCACGCTCGAGACCCTCGTCGACGAGGTCGTGGGCCGTCGCCTCGACCCCTACGCTGCTGCCGACCGCCTCATCCAGTCCCTGTAGCAGCACTCCAGAACATGGTCTGAGGCTCGGTACACTTACGCACATGGCCGATGACCTGCAAAGACGCTGGGAGACCAAGTACCGCAACGCCAAGCTCCGGGACGATGTCGATTTCGACACGCTGTCTTCGATGGAGCTCGAACCGCTTTACGGACCGCCGGAGGGCGAACCCGACGAGCGGATCGGAGTGCCGGGTGAGTACCCGTACACCCGAGGCATCTACCCATCGGGCTACCGGGGGCGCCTGTGGACGATGCGTCAGTTCGCCGGCTTCGGCACGGCCGACGAGACGAACGAGCGCTACCACTTCCTGATCGAGAACGGCCAGACCGGTCTTTCGGTCGCCTTCGATATGCCGACGCTGATGGGCCGCGATTCCGACGACCCGCACAGCCTGGGCGAGGTCGGCCGTTGCGGTGTGGCGATCGACTCGTTGGCGGACATGGAGGTTCTGTTCGGAGGACTCAACCTCGAAGAGATCACGACCTCGATGACGATCTCCGGCCCGGCCCCCATGTTGTTCGCGATGTACATCGCGGCAGCCGACAAGCAGGGGGCCGACATCTCGAAGCTCGGCGGCACTTGCCAGACCGACATCCTCAAGGAGTACATCGCTCAGAAGGAGTGGCTGTTCCCCCCGGAACCCCACCTCCGACTGACGGCAGACATGATGGAGTTCTGCCACGACGAGGTGCCGAAGTATTACCCGCTGTCGATCTCCGGCTATCACATCCGGGAGGCCGGAAGCACGGCGGTCCAAGAACTGGCCTTCACGCTCGCTTCCGGGTTCGCCCACGCCGAGCTGGGGTTTAGCCGGGCGATGAGCATCGACGACGTCGCCCCCAAACTGTCGTTCTTCTTCAACAGCCACATCGATTTCTTCGAAGAGATCGGTAAGTTCCGTGCCGCTCGCCGGATCTGGGCGCGCTGGATGAAGGAGCGCTACGGCGCTACGAGCGAGCGAGCGATGATGCTCAAGTTCCACACCCAAACGGCCGGGTGCTCGCTCACCGCGCAACAGCCCTATAACAACGTGGTGCGGACCGCGACCGAGGCTCTCGCCGCGGTGCTCGGTGGGACGCAGTCGCTGCACACGAACTCTCTCGACGAGGTGTTGGCGCTCCCCAGCGACGAGGCGGTCGAGATCGCTCTCCGTACCCAGCAGATCATCGGGTACGAGACCGGTGTGACCAACGTGGCGGATCCTCTCGGTGGCTCGTGGTTCGTGGAGGCCATCACCGACAAGATCGAAGAGGAGGCCGAGGCCTACTTCGCGAAGATCGACGAGCTCGGTAACGGCAGCATCCTCCAGGGCATGCTCAACGGCATCGAGGAGGGCTACTTCCAGCGGGAGATGGCAGACGCCGCTTACCACTACCAGCAGCTCTTGGAGCAGGGCAAGAAGGTCATCGTCGGGGTGAACCGGTTCGAGGAGACCACCCAGGAGATGCCCGAGGTGCTGCTGATCGGGATGGAGACCGAGGAGCGCCAGCGCAAGTCCGTCGCCGAGGTCCGGGCGAACCGTGACGCCAAGGCGGCCGAGGACGCGATCCAGGCGATCCGAGAGATGGCTCACGACGAGTCACGGAACTCGATCCCCGTTCTGGTGGACGCAGCGAAGGCCTACGTGACCCTCGGAGAGATGGTCGAGACCCTCAAGCAAGAGTGGGGCGTCTACACCGAACCCCCGATGTTCTAACCGATTCCCACCTCGAATCCGCACGCTATAGATGACATTCCCGACTCGGAAAACCTGGGTCTAGAGTCCGCGGCCCCCCCGCAAGATGCGATAGCCGAGAACGGCCGCCGCGAGAGCGAGCGCGATCGCGAGGACCGCGCCGACCGTCGAGAGCGTGTCTGGTGGGGGAGCCTGAAGCACGGAAGGTGAAGGGCTCGGCGAAACGGTGACTGTCTCCATCGGTCCGCAACTCTAAGCCCCGGGATTCCGGGGCATGAAACGGTCGTATTTCGACCAGATACCGACGAGGAATCCGTTAGGTGGGGGGGAGGTACCAGTTGAAGTCGCCGTCGGGACGTTCCACGAGGTCGGCTGCGGCGAGGATATCCAGGAACTGACGCACGACGCGGGCGGTGACGCCCCAGATCACGTTGTCCTCCCAGACCCAGGCCTCCGTCGGATAGACGCGGCCCCCGTGCTCGAATCCGGCATCGCGCCGGATCTCGTTGGAAAGAGCTGCGATCGGGACCTGCAGCACGCTCTCCACCTCGGCCGGGTTGGGCCTGAGGTCGGGTTCCTCGGCAAGCCACCCGACGTACGGCGTGACCACATAACCGGAGACGAAGGTTGGGAACGTGTCGAGTTCTCCGATGATCGAGACCGCGTCGGGGTCGAGGCCGATCTCTTCCTCCGTCTCGCGCAGTGCGGTGCAGCGCATGTTCGGGTCCTCCGGGTCGATCGATCCCCCCGGGAACGAGATCTGGCCCTTGTGGCTCCCCACCGTATCGGTACGCCGAGTGAAGATCAGCGTCGGCTCGGGAACCGCCACGATCGGTATCAATACCGCCGCTTCGCGGGCATCGGGCACCCTCACCCGCGCTGGTCGATGGGAGGCGAGAGCCTCGGTCAGGCGTTCAAGGAAATCGGACATCGAGATGCATCGTAGCCTCGGGTCCGAACAACTCTGCAGCCTGAGTCCTAAGGAGGGCCAACCCACGATGGGCGAGTTCGTCAACCTCGAGGTCAACGCCGACGGCGTCGGCACGATCCGGCTGGACCGGCCCAAGCTCAACCCGCTCAACGAGCAGGTCGCCCGCGAGATCGGTGACTGCGTCGACGCCGCCGCTTACGACGAGAACGTGCGCGCAGTGGTCGTCTGGGGAGGCGAGAAGGTCTTCGCCGCCGGGGCCGACATCAAGGAGATGGCGGACAAGGATGCGGTCTCGATGTACCGGTACATTGGCCGCTTCCAGGACGTGTTCACCCGCCTCGAGAAACTCCCCGTGGTGACGATCGCGGCGATCAACGGCACCTCGAGCGCCAGGCACTCCTCCGTCGACCGGGCGATCGCCTCTGCCTGCCCGCGCTCTTCCGCCTGGACGCCGGGGAATGCGCCGGGCGTGTCGACCAAGGTGACCAC
>JBKHYB010000087.1:0-6489 GCA_046565725.1 Actinomycetota bacterium | reverse complement strand
CTTCGAGTACTGAGGCGCCTTGCGGGCCTTCTTGAGGCCGTACTTGCGGCGCTCCTTCTCCCGAGCGTCTCGGGTGAGCATCCCGGCCTTCTTCAGCGTCGGGCGCAGGCTCTCGTCCAGATCGATCAGGGCCCGAGCGATCGCATGACGCAGCGCTCCTGCTTGGCCCGAGATCCCACCGCCTTCGATCTTGGCGATGATGTCGTAGCGACCTTCGGTGTTGGTAAGCCGCAGGGGCTCGTTGATGATCATCCGGGACATCGCGCTCGGGAAGTAATCCTCGAACGGACGGCCGTTGATCTCCCACTTGCCGTCGCCTTGGAGCAACCGCACGCGGCAGATCGCTTCCTTGCGGCGCCCAGTGGCGCGGGACAGGGCCTCAGGCACCGGTTACCTCCTCGATCGTGTGAGCCTGCTCGACGTTCTTCGGGTCTGCGACCGCGTGCACGTCGTAAGGCTTGGGCTTCTGAGCGGCGTGACCGTGAGCTTCGCCGGCGTACACCTTGAGCTTCTTGACCATCGCCCGGCCGAGCCGGTTGCTCGGCAGCATCCCCTTGATGGCCTTCTCTATCGCGAGCTCGGGCTTCGTCGCCATGAGCTTGTCGTAAGGGACAGAGGTCAGGCCGCCCGGGTATCCGGAGTGGCGGTATAGCTGCTTGTCGGTGAGCTTGTTGCCGGTCATCACGACCTTCGACGCGTTGACCACGATCACGTGATCGCCGGTGTCGAGGTGCGGCGAGAACGTCGGCTTGTGCTTGCCGCGTAGGAGCTTGGCGGCCTCAGACGCGAGACGGCCGAGCACGACGCCCTCGGCGTCGATAACCCACCACTCGCGCGTGATGTCACCAGCTTTCGTTACATGGGTCTTCATCAGAGTCCTTCTGGTTGGTTCCGAAGATCAGCGACCGTAGCGGGGTCACTTTCGTGGAAGCTCAAAGAGGATATCTGCCCTGCTCAGAGGGGTCAAACCGGGTCCGCGCTCTCCCCGCCTCAGTTTCCGGGGAATGAACTGGTCGATAATCGACCAGATACCGGCGAGGAATCGGGGGGGTGGGACCAGCCTTCGTCGTACTCGACCGCGACCAGGCAGAGGCCGTGGGGCGGAGCCACCGGGCCGGCTGCGGCCCGGTCACGGGCCGCGAGGATGGCCGGGACGTCGTCCGGGGACCTCCGGCCCTCGCCGACGTAGAGGAGCAGACCGACCAGAGAGCGGACCATCTGCTGGATGAAGGCGTTCGCCCGGGCCCGCACCTTGATCAGCGACCCCTCGCGCCACACCTTGAGCTCGTACAGGTTGCGGATGGCCGACGCATCGGGGTCCGGGAGGCGGCCGAACGAGCTGAAATCGTGCGTTCCGACGAGGTGGCCCGCGGCCTCGGCCATGGCATCGAGATCCAGCGGCTCCGGATGGTGCAGGGTCGTAGCGGTCAGGAAGGGGTCGGGAGAGGCCTGCAGGATCGCGTAGCAGTACAGCCGGGAGCGGGCGCTGAACCGGGCGTGCCAGCCCTCGGGCATCTCACGGGCAGCGTGCACGGCTATGGCCGGCCCGCACAGCCCGTTGAGAGCCCGCACCACCCGGTCGGGGTCGAGGTCGTCGGGGGCCGCCGGGATCGAGACCACCTGACCGAGTGCGTGAACTCCGGCATCGGTCCGCCCCGCGCAGAAGGTCTCGACATCGCGACCGGCTACCCGGGCGAGGGCTTCTTCGAGATCGCCCTGCACCGTTCGCTGATCGGGCTGCCGGGCGAAGCCGCGGAAGGGCCCACCGTCGTATGCGATATCGAGACGAAGGTTCATCGTTCTGACAGGGTAGGGGAAAAGCTACGGCTCCCCGCAGGGAGCCGTAGAAGATCTCTGAAGTAACGGACCTACTTCTGTTCCTTGGTCCCTTCGCCACCCGCGTCGGGCTCGTCGCCGGCGTCGGCCTGGGCCTCGGCCTGCTGCTCGGAAGCCTCCTCCGAGGCGGCCTCGGCCGACTCCTCGTCGGTGGCCTCGGCGGCTTGCTCTTCGGCAGCTTGGGCCTCGGCGGCAACGGCGTCCTCTTCGAGCTGCAGTTCGGGCTCTTCGGTGGTCTGACCGGCGGCAGATGCCTCGGCGGCCTTGCTACGCACCGGCTTGTCCTGGGGCAGATCGCTGGAACGCTGACGGCGACGGGCGAGACGGCGCTTCTTGCCCTCCTCGGTCTCCACTGTTGTGGTGATCGGACGGTCACCCTCCTCCACCAGCTCGATCAGCACCATCGGGGCACCGTCTCCGGGCCGCGGGCCGATCTTGAGGATGCGGGTGTATCCACCGTTGCGCTCGCTGAAACGAGGGGCGATGTCGTCGAACAGCTTGTGAACGACATCTCGGTCCTCGATGACGGACAGCACCTGACGGCGATTGTGCAGGTCGCCCTTCTTCGCCTTGGTGATCAGCTTCTCGGCGTACGGCCGCAGGGTGCGGGCCTTGGCCTCCGTGGTCGTGATCCGACCGTGCTCGAAGAGCGCGGTCGCCAGGTTGCTGAGCATCAGCTTCTGGTGAGATGGGTTGGACCCGAGGCGAGGTCCCTTCTTCGGCTGTGGCATCAGGACCTCCTAAAACTCTTTCTTGCGGAGCTCGAGACCCATGTCTTCCAACTTGGCCTTGACCTCGTCGATGGACTTCTGGCCGAAGTTGCGGATCTCCAACAGGTCCTCTTCGGTCTTCTGCACGAGATCGCCGACGGTAGCGACACCCTCGCGCTTGAGGCAGTTATAAGAGCGGACCGTGAGGTCGAGGTCCTCGATCGGGGTGGCAAGCACGCCGGAAGCCTCGTCCTCACCCGGCTCGGGGCCGAGCACCAGGCCCGCGGCACCCTCGCCCATACCGGCGATGAGCTGGAACATCTCGACCAGGGTCGACCCGGCGGACGAGAACGCCTCGGTCGGGTCCATCGCACCGTTGGTCTCGACATCGAGGATCAGACGGTCGTAGTTCGTCATCTGCTCGACACGCGTCGGCTCGACTTCGTAGGTCACACGCTTGACCGGCGAGTAGAGAGCGTCGATGGGGATCGTGCCGATCGCTTCTTTGCTGGCAGATCCGGCCGGCACGTAACCGCGGCCTTGCCTCACGGTGATCTCCATCGACAACGTCGCCTTCTTGTTGAGCGTCGCGATGTGAGCGTCGGGGTTGAGGATCTCGACACCGGCCGGCAGTTGGATGTCGCCACCCTTGACCTCGGCAGGCCCGGTCACCCTGAGGTGCACCATGGTCGGCTCTTCGTTCTCGCTACGGAGCACGAGCTGCTTGAGGTTCAGAACGATGTCGGTGACGTCTTCAGCCACGCCTTCGATCGTCGAGAACTCGTGCAGCACGTTGTCGATCTTGACCTGGGTGACAGCGGCGCCCGGGATCGACGAGAGAAGCGTGCGGCGCAGGGAGTTCCCCAGCGTGTAGCCGAAGCCGGGTTCGAGCGGTTCGATGATGAACTTGCGGCGCACATCCGAGATCTCCTCGACGGAGATCTGCGGGCGCTGGACGATAAGCAGATCCATGGGGCTCCTCTCGCGTTACTTAAGGAAGTAAGTGCAGCTATGTAGTTATTTGGAGTAGTACTCGACGATCAGCTGCTCCTGGACGGGAGCGTCGATCTGATCTCTCTGCGGCTCGGACAGGACCGACACCGACAGATCCTTGAGGTTCGAGCTGAGCCAGTCCGGGATCATGCGACCCTCGGCGTAGGAGGCGTTCTCTACGATCCGACCCAACGTCTTGCTCTTGTTCTTGACGGTGACCGTGTCCCCCGGCTTCACCCGGTAGGACGCGATGTCGACCTTGCGACCGTTGACCTCGAAGTGGCCGTGGTTCACGAGCTGGCGCGCCATCGGCCGGTTCATCGCGAAGCCGGCGCGGTACACGACGTTGTCGAGACGCAGCTCGCATAGGCGCATCAGCTCTTCGCCGGTGACACCCTTGGAGCGGGCGGCTTCTTCGTAGTAGGAGCGGAACTGCTTCTCCAGGATCCCGTAGAAACGCTTGGCCTTCTGCTTCTCGCGCAGCTGCAGCAGGTACTCGGATTCACGGACGCGACCGCGGCCACTGGAACCCGGGACGGGACGGCCCTTCTCGATCGGGCACTTGGGGGACTCGCAACGGGTCCCCTTCAGGAACAACTTGGTCTTCTCCCGCCGGCAGAGTTTGCAGACGGGGCCGGTGTGACGGGCCATGCTTAGACGCGCCTCCTCTTACGGGGACGGCATCCATTGTGCGGGACGGGGGTGACGTCCTTGATGCCGATGATCTCTAATCCAGAAGCCTGAAGCGAACGGATCGCCGTTTCACGTCCGGAGCCGGGGCCTTTGACCTCTACGTCGACGCGACGAACACCGTGCTCCTGAGCACGTCGGGATGCTTGCTCGGCCGCCAGCTGGGCGGCGAACGGCGTGGACTTGCGCGATCCCTTGAACCCGACGTTGCCCGACGACGCCCACGACAGCACGTTCCCCTCGAGGTCGGTGATCGAGATGATCGTGTTGTTGAATGTCGACTTGATGTGAGCGACGCCGTGAACGACGTTCTTCTTCTCGCGCCTTCTGGTCTTCTGCTTCTTCTTCTGTGCGGCCAAGTCCCCTTATCCCTCTGCTAGTTCGTCGAACCGGATGATCGAAGTCACCGGCCTGCTATTTCTTCGCTTTCTTCTTCCCGGCCACGGTCTTCTTCGGACCCTTGCGGGTGCGCGCGTTGGTGTGCGTGCGCTGTCCGTGAACGGGGAGGCCGCGGCGGTGCCGCAGTCCCTGGTAACAACCGATCTCGATCTTGCGCTTGATGTTCTGGTTGATCTCACGGCGAAGGTCACCCTCGACCTGGTAGTTCTCGCCGATCCAGTCACGGATCCGGACGATCTCCTCGTCGGTCAGGTCCCGGGCGCGGGTGTCGGGATTCACCTTGGCGGCCACGCAGGTCTCGCGAGCCTTGGTCGGACCGATCCCATAGATATAGGTAAGGGCGATCTCGAGACGCTTGTCTCTCGGGATGTCGACTCCAGCGATACGTGCCATATCTCGCGTTACCCCTTTAACCTTGACGCTGCTTGTGCCGCGGGTTCGTGCAGATCACCATCACGCGCCCGTGGCGGTGGATGATCTTGCACTTGTCGCAGATCTTCTTGACGCTCGGTCGTACCTTCATCTCAGTCCCTAAGCTCCCTACTTGTAGCGGTAGACCACTCGACCCCGGTTGAGGTCGTACGGCGAGAGCTCGACCAGGACCCGATCCCCCGGAAGGATCCGGATGTAGTGCATCCGCATCTTCCCGGAGATGTGAGCGAGTACCTGATGCCCGTTCTCCAGTTCGACCTTGAACATGGCGTTGGGGAGCGGCTCGACGACCGTCCCTTCAACCTGGATGCCTTCCTCCTTGTTGGAGGTGTCGGCGCCCTTCTGCTTGTTCTTCGCCACGTCCTCAGTCCTTTAAGTTCGGAAAAACCGTTCCCGGAGGGTCCCCAAGGTGTAGAACCTCAGACAACCCCGGGCGCATCCCGGCCATAGAAAGCGCCCCGTACGGGGCGCGCGTGAACACGGACCGGGAACGACCGACAAGTGTATCAGAAGGCCCCGTTCCCAACGACCCCTCCGGATCCCAGCCAGAAACTGCCACGTCAGGCCTCCTCCGGGGTCGTGAGCACCAGAGGGCCCTCCTCGGTGATGGCCACGGTGTGTTCGAAATGGGCGGAAAGGGACCTATCGGCGGTCACAACCGTCCACCCGTCGTCCAGGGTCTCGGTCTCCGGTCCCCCGATGTTGACCATGGGCTCGATCGCCAGCGTCATCCCGGGGACCAGCCGGGCCCCTCGGCCCGGAGGGCCGTAGTTCGGGACGAAGGGCTCCTCGTGGAGAGAACGCCCGACGCCGTGGCCGGCATACTCCTGGACCAGGCTGAACCCCGACGGCTCGACGGATCGCTCGACGGCGTGGCCGATGTCTCCGACGCGGTTGGAGGTCGTGGCCTGAGCTATCCCGGCGTAGAGGGCAGCCTCCGTCACCTCCAGCAACCGTGCCGCCTGAGGGGACACGTTGCCGACCGGGAAGGTCCAGGCCGAGTCGGTGTGCAGACCCTCTATGTAGACACCGAGGTCGATCGTGATCAGCTGTCCTTCCTCGAGAGGCGTCGTCGTGGGTATCCCGTGCACGATCACCTCGTCCGGCGAAGCGCAGATCGACGCCGGGAACCCCCGGTAGCCCTTGAACGACGGCTTGCCACCGGCAGCGGTCACCATCTCCTCGAAAGCCCGATCGATGTCCAGCGTGGAAACGCCTGGGGCGACCATCTCGCCGAGGGACTTCAGGCAGCGTGCCAGGAGTGCTCCCCCGCGTTGCATCGCGGCGAGCTCGGCGGGGGACTTCCGGTAGATCAAAGGCTCGGAGGGTTCTAGAGGGCCGCGAGGATGCGATCGAACACTTCGTCGGGCGAGCCCACCCCGTTGATCTCCCGAAGCAGCCCCTTCTTCGAGTAGTAGGCCTTCAGAGG
>JBKHYB010000086.1:0-6493 GCA_046565725.1 Actinomycetota bacterium | reverse complement strand
AGATAGGCTCGCTCACTCCGAAGAGGAGGAGGGGAAATAGGTGATCGAACGGATCCACAGGTTCGTAACCGACATCGGGAGACGGATCGAAGACATCGAGATCCGGTTCCACGAGGCCTACTGGCGGTCGCAGATAGAGGCGTCCGAAGCCAACGACTCGGCACGAGCCGAACTGGAACTCCAGCTTCGCGAGCTGAAGGGCGACCCGGTCGCGCTGGAGAAGATCAACGCGGCCCTCGCGGAAGAGATCCACGACCCGCTATTGCGGAGGCAGCTGGAGGTTCTCCGTCTCTCCTTCACCGCGAACCAGATGAACGAACAGGTGCGTCAGGAGATCGTGTCGCTGTCCACCCAGATCGAGAGCGACTTCTCGTCGTTTCGAGCCCAGGTAGGCGACCGGAGGCTCAGCGATAACGAGATCGACGACGTCCTCAAGCACTCCGACGATGTGGACGAGCGCAAGGACGTATGGCAGGCCTCCAAGCAGGTGGGTGGGGCCGTTGCCGACCGCGTGCGCGAGCTCGTGAGACTGCGTAATGCAACGGCCCGGGAACTCGGTTACGCCGACTACTACCAGATGAGCCTCGAGCTTCAGGAGCTAGAGGAACCCTGGTTGTTCGACGTCATGCAACGGCTGGAGAAGGTCACCGACGAACCGTTCGAGGCCTGGAAGAACGATCTGGACGAGCGGCTAAGGGAACGTTTCTCGACGACCGACCTCTACCCTTGGCACTATGCCGACCCCTTCTTCCAGTCACTGCCCCCGGACGGCAGGGTCACGCTCGATGACGCGCTCGGCGGACTTTCGGCGGAAGAACTGGCCATCGAAACGTTCGCCCGCTGGGACATAGATCTGCGGGACGTCATGGGCAACAGCGACCTGTACCCGCGGGAACGCAAGTGTCAGCATGCCTTCTGTCTCGATGTGGACAGGAAGGGTGACGTCCGCATCCTGGCCAACGTCGTGCCCAGCGAACGCTGGATCGAGACGATGCTTCACGAGTCGGGGCACGCCGCCTACGACATCTGCATCGACAAGCACCTCCCATATCTGCTCCGCAGGCCGTGCCACATCTTCGTGACAGAGGCGATCGCGCTGCTGTCCGGTCGTATGACCCGGGATCCCGTCTGGCTCAAGGACATCGCCGGCGTGGCTGCGAACGAAGTTGATGCCCTCGCCGACGATCTACGTGCGGCCAACGCGGCCCAGAGCCTCCAGTTCGCTCGCTGGGGTCTCGTCATGGTGCACTTCGAGCGCGATCTCTACGCCGACCCCGAGGCCGACCTGGACGACCTCTGGTGGCGCCACGTGGAGCACTTCCAAAGGGTGAAGGTGCCCCGCGAGGAGGCTCCCGAGGGCGCGTGGGCTGCCAAGATCCACATCGCGGCGGCTCCGGTCTACTACCAGAACTACTTGCTCGGCGATCTGCTGGCCTCCCAACTCGCCACGACGGCCCGGGAGCGTTTCGGCGGCATCGTGGGGTCGGCCGAGGCGGGACATCTGCTGAAGGAGAAGGTGTTCACCCCGGGGAACTCGGCCACCTGGCGAGAGGTCATCGTGGGGGCGACGGACCATGACCTGGATCCCGGCCATCTGGCGGCCGAACTGACCCGCTGACGCTCCCTCTACCTGTGGCCCGAGCACGGGACGGATGGGCACTAGTCACTTAGGGCCCTTTTGCCCGCTATGAATATGTAGAGACTTCCTTCCCCAACGAGGTGATGCTTGCCTTCACATGTGGGATGGAGAGGGGCCTTGAGCCCCGCCGTAGCAAGCAGCGAGCGTCTTCGTCGTACCGAGCGCTTCATATCGTTCATCCGCCTCGGCGTTGTCTCGTTCAACATCGCCGCTTACCTCATGCTGGCCCCCGACAGTCCGCGGCGCGGTCTGGCGACGATCATCATCATCCTGGCGGCCATCTATGCGGTAGCCACGGTGCTCTATCAGCCGTCCCGGGAGAAGAGTTTCGCCTCGGCCCTGGCGACCACGATCCTCGACAACGTCTTGATCGGGGTGTGGCTGTACGCGACAGATGGCGTCAACTCGCCCTTCTACCCGCTGTTCTACGCGGAGGCTGCTGCCTCGATCGGCCGGTTCGGGCTTGTCGTCGGGAACCTCTCGGCGGTGGGGAGCGCGCTCATCTATCTGGTGGTCGTGGCGATCGACGGCTTCCAAGGGGTCGGGTACCAGGTTGCGACGCGCATCGCCTACATCTTCTTCATCTCAGCCTTCGTGTCGTACGTGGTCGAGATCTCCCGCCGCTCCGAGAGAGAGCTGGCCGAGGCCGAACTCGAGACGAAGGCGTATATGGAACTCGACCGGTTGCGATCGACCTTCGTCAACAACATCTCGCACGAGCTACGAACGCCGCTGACCGCGATCCGTGGGGCATCTGCGACCCTTGCGCGCTATCCCACTCTGGACCCGGAGGAGAGCGAGACCCTCATCCAGATGATCGACAGGCAGTCGCTTCGACTGTCGGAACTCGTTCAGGACATCATCGACATCGGCCTTGTGGAGCAGGGGGAACTCAAGCCGGAGATCGAGCCGACCAACATCAATCCGGTGATCGATCAGGTCATCGTCGAGATGGAGCGCCGTTACGGCCGGCGGATCGACTTCGTTCCGATGGGCGGGGACCCGGTCGTCGTCTGCGATGGCCGCAAGATCTCCAACGCTCTGCAGAAGATCTTGGACAACGCCATCAAGTTCTCAAGCGCCAAGTCACCCGTATCCGTCGCCGTAACCCAGGATACCCACGAGGTCCGGATCACCGTGGTCGATCAGGGGATCGGGATACATGCCGACGATCTGGAGTCGATCTTCGAGCGTTTCCATCAGGTGGATGCATCGCACACGCGTCGCGCCGGGGGCACGGGGATCGGCCTCAGCATCGCGCGAACGATCCTCGAGATGCACGGCGGAGGGATCGAGGCCAACAGCCGGCCGGGAGAAGGGTCCCGGTTCATCCTCTGGTTCCCGAAGCGCAACCAGGTGTCCTTCGAGACCGCTAAAGGCTCCCACGCTCCCGGAAACGCTCGTACAGCGAGCGAGCCGAGCCCTGGATGAAAACCACGCTGGCGGCTCCAACCGCACCGACCGAGACGGGCACCGTCACGTTGGCTACGTCCTTCGGCCTGACCTGAGAGGCCAGTACCCCGAGCCGGAACAACTCGTCGGGAGAGATGTCTAGCCGCGTGTGGTCTTTCGCTGCGGCCATCCACCTGAGCAACATCGAGGGGTTGTCGGTCACCTGTTTGCGGAGCTTCGCCAGGAGTCCCAGCAGCAGGCGCGACTGGTTATGGGTGCGGGCCAGGTCCCCTTGGGAGAACGAATGGCGCGCCCGAGCGTAAGCGAGGGCCTCGTAGCCCTTCAGGGTGTAGGTGCCTTTCCTCAGGTTCGCTCCGGAGTATCCGCGGTCGTAGACCGCGGACGGGATGGTCATCTTCACCCCGCCGAGGTCCGCCACCGCTCCCTGGAAGCCTTCGAATCCCGTCATCACCCAGTAGTCGATCCGGATCCCGGTGAGATCCTCCAGCGTCCTTGCGAGCAGCTCCGGGCCGCCCTTGGGCACGGCTTCGTTGATCTTCGAGGTTCCGAAGCCGGGGATGTTCACCCAGGAGTCGCGCGGGAAGTTGAGGATCCCGCCCTTCATCGTCTTGGTGTTGATGCCCGCGATGTGGATAGCGTCGGCGCGGGCGTTGGGATTACCGGACCTGGCGTCCGTTCCGACGACCAGCACGAAGATCTTCCCCTTGTTCGGGTCGAAGTTCTCGTGAACCCTGCCGACCAGTACCTTCGCCGCTTCACTGCGTTCGGGCTCTCCGAGCAGGGGGAAACCGGCAACGATGGTCGCGATCAAAGCCATCAGCGCAACGATCCGGATCTTCATCGCGCCCTCCCCGTCGTGCCGGAGAACGCCACGACCCGCCACCCGTCCGAGTTGCGCTGCAGCCACAGATCCATCTTGTGCTGCATCTTCAACGTGCGGCCTTCGAGCAGCCCTTCGTAGGCGATCGTGATTCGCGCGGCGGCGTGGGTCGCCTTCTCGTCCACCCCGACCTTCGCGGTGCGACGGAGGGTTCGGACCTCGGTCATGCCCTCGGGTACCGAGAGCTTGGAGCGTTCGAGGCGCTGTGCGACCGCAGGGGTCAGCGAACGTTTGACGCTCGACACGTCTCTGTCCAACAGGAGCGCGTCACTGAGGTTCCTCACCAGACGCTTCAGGTCGTCGCGTTGCTTGCTCACGAGCTCGCGCTGCGACCGGCCGGGTTTACCGATCGCCGTCGGGTAGACGTTGACCTTCCACGGTGCCTGGGGCAGCGGTTCCCCCTCGGCGTCGAGGACGACCTCGGGTGTGCTCCCTGAGGCCCCAGACGAGACGGGCCGGTCCGAGATCGCTCGGATCACCCCGAGGGCGACCAGGATGGCGACCAAGGCGCTGGCTCCGATCGCGATCGGCAGCCAAGGGCGCCCCTCGGTTCTGATCATGCTGCTCACAACAACAACACTCCCCGTGATGTGGATCGGTACCTGTGCCCGGCCGGCGTCCGGAGGTGGATCGGGCCGATCCGCTCCGTCTACGCTAGTGGCAGGGCTCTTCCCCGGGCCGGATTCCCGGCCCCCACGGCACATAAGCGGTTTAGGATGTGCCGCCAGCGGGGGAAGTAGTGCAAGCCGCTACCCGGGCGTCCCGGGCCCGCGGCCGACGATGTGACACGTTACCAAGGAGGAGACACCGATGGAGTTGGGCCTCGATGTGAGGAAGGTCGATTCGCATTCCGTCGTGGACGTGAAAGGCGAGATCGACGTCTACACGGCCCCGAAGCTTCGCGAGAAGCTGATCGAGCTCGTATCGGAGGGCTCCTACGACGTGATCGTGAACCTCGAAGGTGTGGACTTCCTGGACTCCACTGGTCTCGGCGTTCTGGTCGGCGCACTTAAGCGGGTCAAGGCCCACGACGGGAGCCTCTCGCTGGTGTGCACCCAGGACAAGATCCTCAAGATCTTCAAGATCACCGGTCTGACGAAGGTCTTCCCGATCCACGACTCCGTAGAGGACGCTGCGGCCGGCTCCAACGAGTAGCCACTTGACCGCCCCCATCGAACTAGAGATCCCCTCGAAGCCCGGCTATGTCGGCGTCGTGAGGCTGGCGACCGCCGCCCTGGCCCGCAACGTCGGCATGGACGAAGAGCGGGTCGACGATCTCAAGATCGCGGTATCCGAGGCCTGCACCGACGCGGTGCTGGCCAACGAAGAGGTTGGGGTCAAGGAGCGGATCTGCATCCGGTGGTGGGACGGCGACGGCAAGATCGTCGTCGAGGTGGAGGACCACGTCGGCCCGACCTCCAAGCCCAAGCTGGAGGATTCGCAGGGTTNCTCGACCCGTCACGCCATGGGGGCGGCCCTCCTAGCCACCCTGGTCGACGAACTCGACACCCGAGAGGGCACCAACGGCACCATCACCCGCCTAACCCTCACCCTCTAGATTCCTCGCCGGTATCTGGTCGAAATACGGCCATTTCATTCCCCGGAAATCTCACGAGGTTCGGGCGCGGAAGGTCTTGTCGAAGGAGTCGTAGGTCCGCTCGTTGCGCAGACCGACCTTCTCGTAGAGGGCAACCGCTCCGGTCTCGTTGCCGGCGTCCACGCCGAGCCCCACCCGGGTGCATCCCTTCTCGACGAGCGCGCCGAAGGCATGGTGCAGCAGCGCCTCGCCGATCCCTCGCTTCCGGAACTCCTTCCGGACCCCGAGGTCGGCGATCCATCCCTGCTCCCCCTCGACCGAGGCCAGGCACAGTCCCGCTTCCTCGCCGTCGACCTCGGCGATGAACCACAGATCGGGGTCGGCGTCCGCCCTCTTGAGGGTGCCCTCGGCCCATTCCTCGTACGGCACCGGCCTGAAACCGAAGTGCTCGGAGAAGGTGTCTTCGATCAGTCGGTGGATCAAGGGGCCCTCATCGAGCGACGAGGTCCTGATCGTTGATCCCGGCACCGGGCGAGGCGCGGTGATCCCGGTTGGCAGGGGCCCGATCATCGTGTACGAGGAGCGCACGTAGACGTATCCCGCCGCTTCCACCAGAGCCTTGCCGCCGGGATCGAGCCGGTCGACGTGTGTGCGTATCAGCACCTCGCCTGCAGGTGACTCATCCGCCAGCTCTCCAGCGCGGCGCTCGCAGAGGCCCAGCATGAACGCTCCGAGGCCCAGCCCTCGCCGGTCTATCCGGACCACCGAGAACGCCGAGTGCTGCACGAGCGGTGCGACCGCCCACATCATCCCGGCCCCCACGATGTCGTCCCCCTCGGCCACGATCCACCAGTCCCGCGCGGGATCGAACCCGGGGTGGCGCATCAGGTGCTTGAGGTCCTCGTGCGAGAAGTCCGAGATCCCCGAGACCGCCAGGTCCCAGTCCCGGATGAACTCGGATATCCGCCCGGATCGAGCCGGTCGACGTGTGTGCGTATCAGCACCTCGCCTGCAGGTGACTCAT
>JBKHYB010000085.1:0-6562 GCA_046565725.1 Actinomycetota bacterium | reverse complement strand
CTTTGTCCAAAGGAACGCGCCAGTCGACCCCCATCACGTCGGCCCCTGCAGCCGCCATCGACCCCAGCAGTTCGCCGGTTACGACGCCGAAGTGGATCCGAGGGACGCCAAGGTCCTCCAAGCCGGTGAGGATCTTGGTCGTGGCCGGTTGCACGAAACGTTCGTAGTCCATCGGAGAGAGTGCGCCGACCCACGAGTCGAACAACTGAACGGCGGATGCCCCTGCTGCGACCTGAGCGCGGAGGAACTCGAGCACGATCGTCGCCAAACGGTCCATCAACGCGGCCCAGATCTTGGGCTCCGAGTACATCAGTGCCTTGGTTCGGGCGTGCGTCTTCGACGGCCCACCCTCTACGAGGTAGCTGGCGAGGGTGAAGGGGGCTCCACCGAAACCGATCAAGGGGATGTCGAGTTCCTTGACGAGGATGCGGATCGCTTCCAGGACGTAGGGGGCGTCGGCTTCGGGCTCGATGGCACGTAGTCGCTCGACGTCGGCGGCGGTGCGGATCGGATGCGCGATGACCGGGCCCCGGCCGGGCTCGATATCGAGGTCGATCCCCACGGCCTGGAGGGGGACCACGATGTCGCTGAACAGGATCGCGGCGTCCACACCGAGGCGGCGCACCGGCTGCAGGGTCACCTCGGCTGCGAGGTCCGGTGTGCGACACATCTCCAGGATCGAGTAGCGATCCCGCAGGGCCCTGTACTCCGGCAACGAGCGGCCGGCCTGGCGCATGAACCACACCGGGGTGTGCTCGGTGGGTTCGCGCCGGCAGGCGCGAAGGAAGGTGTCTCTCACGCCCGCAACATTACGGGCAGACGCCCACCCTCAGGTTATGAACGGGGCGATCAGCTCCATGTACTGCATGAGGTGCCGGGGGCCGAGGAACTCGTCCCGCACCCGTGCCTGGGCGGCCCGGCCGATCTGTTCGGCCTTCTCCGGATCGTTCAGTAGCCCGGCCACCGCCTTGCCGTAAGCCGCGAGGTCCGAGGGATCGTCGATCAAGACCCCGCTGACCCCGTCTTCGATCTGGTCCTGGATCCCACCGATCCGGGAAGCCACGACCGGCCGGCCTTTCCACATCCCTTCGGCCACGGTGAGTCCGAACCCCTCGGCGAGGCTCTTCTGAACGATCACGTCGGCGCGGCGCTGGAGAGCGTTCACGATCGCCGCGTTCTCCTGCCCGTCGTCCATCGGCAGACAGGCGAGGTGGATCCGGCCCGCCACCTCCTCGGGAAGCTGAGACCAGGCGTCCCGGCACTCCTCGAGAACCTCGGCCCCCTCCGGATCGTCGGAGACCGCCGCGACGGCGGGCCCGGCGAGGACCAGATGCGCGTCTCCGGCCGGCGCGATGTGATCGACGAATCCCCGGATCACCCCGAGGGGATCCTTCAACCGGTCCCAGCGGGAGACCTGGACGACCAGCGGTGTCTCAGGACCGAACGGCCCGGCCCCGTACATCTCGGTGGCTCGGGTGACCCTCCCATGGGTGCCGTCCACCTTGATGAAGCCCGGTGTGGTTACCGCAGTGCCTTGCATCAGACCGGTCGTGACCAGGATCGACCGCATCACTTCGGCGCTCATCTCTTGATTCTTGGGCGAGAACGCGTCGATCGAAGGTGGGATCACGACGATCTTGTCGTCAACGAGGTTCTCCCACGCGAACGCCTGCCTGGAGAAGATGTAGCGGTCCGCCGGCTCCACGTACCGGCGGAGGAACTCCCACGCCCCCCGGGCCACGGCGTTCGGCGTGTCGAGGCCGACGTGACATCTCCACATCACGGTCGCTCCGATCCCTTTCAAGGGGGTCACCAGCCCTGCGGTCTGGGGGTCATGAAGGAGGACGATGTCCCTCGGCGAGATCAGCTCGGTGAGTTCCGGCACGTTGAAGCCCAGGGTCTCTTCGTAGATCCGGTGCTCCTCGTCGCCCAAGGGTCCGCCGTCACCGGGTGCACCATGCAGGTTGTTGTGGATCCGTTTGGTGACATGGAAGAAGTCCGGGCGTCCGGTGATGACGAGCCAGCGAGCATCGACCCCGGCGCCGCGCGCGTAGGCGAGGAGTGACGCGAGCATCTCGGCCACCCCGCCACCTCTGGCGGTCGAGTTGACGTTGACGACCTTGCGCCCTTCGAACAAGGGTCCGGCGGACCGGATCGTTTCGAGGAAGACCTGGTAGGCGGGAGCCTCCAGTGCTTCTTCGAACCGCTCGGGGCGCAGGGGGCCGATCTCGACCTCTTTAACCCGCCCACTCATCTTTCCTTTCTACCCCTTACCGGCTCGGATGTCCGGTGGGCGCGAGCCGTGGAAGGATGTTGGGATGCCACGACTCTTCGGAACGGATGGTGTGCGCGGGGTGGCCAACCGCGACCTGACGCCGGATCTCGCTCTAGCTCTTGGGCGGGCGGCCGGCAGGATCCTCGCGCCCGGCGGCGGTGAGGTTTGCGTGGGACGAGACACCCGCATCTCGGGTCCGATGCTCGAGAACGCGCTGGTCGCGGGTCTTTGCTCTGCCGGCGTGAACGTTCGCCGTTTGGGTGTGGTTCCGACCCCGGCGGTTGCCTTCACGGCCGTCGCCGAGTCGCTCGACGGTGCTGCGATGGTGTCGGCGTCCCATAACCCCGTCCCCGACAACGGGATCAAGTTCTTCTCGGCCGACGGTCGAAAGACGCCGGAGGAGGTCGAGGCAGAGATCGAGGCCCTGCTCCAGGAGGTGCCCGACGGGCTGCCTGAGGGCATGGAGGTCGGAACGGCATCGCATCACGAGGAAGGTGTCGAGCACTACCTGCAGCATCTCGTCACCTCGATCGACGGCAGCCTGCGCGGTCTGAAGGTGGTCCTCGATTGCGCCTATGGGGCAGCTTTCCACCTCGGCCCCCTCGCGTTCCGCGAGGCGGGGGCCGAGGTCGTCGCGATCAACGACGAACCGGACGGCTCGCGCATCAATGTCGATTGCGGGTCGACCTCGCTCGGCCGGTTGACCGAGAGGGTCATGGCGGAAGGTGCGCATCTCGGACTTGCTTTCGACGGCGACGCCGACCGCGTCCTCGCCGTCGACGAGCGTGGTGATGAAGTGGACGGGGATCGATTGATCGCGATGTGCGCCATCCGGATGCACGAAGCAGGGACGCTCAAGAACGATCTCGTGGTGGCAACGGTGATGGCCAACCTCGGTTTCCGCAGAGCACTGAACGAGAGAGGGATCGAGGTCTTCCAGGCGCCCGTCGGGGACAAGTACGTGGCGCAGGCGATGCTCGAGAAGGGAGCGGTTCTCGGCGGCGAGCAATCGGGACACCTGATCTTCTCCGAGTTCGCTACCACCGGTGACGGCATCCTGGCCGGTCTTCAGGTAGCACGCACGCTGGTCACCACCGGGGAGCCGATGTCGGCCTTGGCACACGTGTTCGAGCCGGTTCCGCAGATCCTCGTCAACGTGAAGGTGGCAGACAAGCATGCGCTCGATGGGTGCCGCGAGCTGTGGGATGAGGTGGCCGAGGTAGAGGCCCAGATGGGCGATGAGGGCCGCGTTCTGCTGCGCCCGTCCGGTACCGAACCGGTGGTGCGCGTGATGGTCGAGGCTACCGACCCGACCGTGGCGCAGACCAACGCTCAGCGGCTGGTGGCCGCGGTCGAGCGCTTGTTGGGTTAACCGATCCCCTGCTCGTCGCGCATCGTGGCGAGGCGGCGATCCGGTTCGTCGGCGAAACCGCGCATCGCCGAAACCTCGAGTAGCTCCAACTCGGTTCGAAGCACCTCGTGGCGCTCCTCGGTGGAATGTTGCACGAGGTCCTCGAGCATCGCCTTGAGTCGTCTCGCTACCTGCATGTAGCCCTCTCCGAAATGGCGGATCTCGTTGCATGCGAGGTTGACGAGTCCGTTCCAGGTCGGCCCGTGGATCGCAACCCGCTCGCCGTAGATCCGCCGGTGGGGCAGGGGCACGCCGCAGAGTCGCCTGAGGATGTCGTGGATCTGGTCGATCGACTGGACCGCGGTGGTGGGGTCGTTGATCGCGGGCGAGATCGCTTTAACGGCGATATCGACGAGCTGACGGACACCGAACGCGACGTCCTGGTCCATCGTTCGCTCCTTGCCGAGATCGAGGAGCGTCCGGACCTCATGTTCGACGTCGGTCGCCCCATAGACCACCGCCAACTTGCCGCCGGTAGGGACGAAGTCGCCGAGGTTGGGTAACACCTGGACCGTGCAACCGCGCTGAGTGGTGAGTGAGTTCAGGCGGTCGATATGGATCTCGTTGAGGACTCCCGGCTTGGTCGAGCGAACGATCGTCGGTTCCCCGCGCCGTTCGATGTCGGCGGAGCAAGAGAAGTCAGAGGGCAGGAACCGTTCGATCACCCCCCTGGTTTCGTCGCCGATCCTGACGATCAGGTAGGAGATGCGCACCGACTTCGCCATGTGATCGAGATAGCCCACGAAGACGATCGTCGTGAGGACCACGAGCGCGATGGAGAGGCCGACGGCCAAGCGAGGGAGCGGTTCCGGATCCGCTCCTATCTGCCTGAGGACGGCGAGGGCGAAGATGAACGTCGCGACGAACATGCCGAGCGAGTACTGCGACTTCTGATCCTCGAAGAAGGTTCTCAGGATGCGGGGTGAGAACTGTTGGCTGGCAAGCTGCAGGGCGACGATCGTGATCGTGAACACGATCCCGGTGAAGCTGATCATCGAGGTCGCGATCGTCGACAGGATGCCCCGTGCCGAGTCGGCATCTCCCGGGAAGGTGAACAGGCCCGGACCCAGCTCCAGGCTCCGATCGAGGTTCATCGCGATCTGGGCGAGGGCCAGTGACGCAACGGCGAACAGGGTGGGAACGACCCACAGGCTGCCCTTGATGTACTCGACGACCTTGTCCCTGCGCACCGCTGTCCTCTCTGCCTGCCCCGGGGTGGCTGCTATTACGCCCCGTGGACGATGGTCAACCGTAGCCCTCCACGGGTATCCTGGAGGTGCAAGAGGATGAAGTACCCAGAAGGACCTAGCGCCAGGCCTCGTCGTAGGAGGAGACGAGGTGACGAGGTAGGGGATCTCGGAATAACTCGGCGGGTGACCCTCGGTCGGCCACGATCGTGACGGTGTCGACAAATCCCGGGAGCGATCCCGGAACACAAACCGGCAACCGGAGTGGCTCCTCTCGCATCAGACCCTTTGGCTCTGCGCGCCCGGCGCGCGAAGGGAGGACCTATATCTATGTGCGGCATCGTGGGGTACGTCGGTAGCGGCGAGGCCCTGCCCTTCCTTCTGGATGGGATGAGGATGTTGGAGTACCGCGGCTACGACTCTGCCGGTGTGGCCGTCGTTGACGACGGCGAGATCTCGGTAGTGCGCAAAGCGGGCCAGATAGGCAACCTGGAAGCCGCTATCGATGGGCTGCCGATGAAGGGGAGCCTCGGGATCGGCCACACCCGTTGGGCGACGCACGGCGCTCCCACGGATACGAACGCTCACCCGCATCTCGATTGCTCCGGTCGGGTCGCGGTCGTGCACAACGGGATCATCGAGAACCACGACGTGCTCAGGCGGGAGCTCCAAGCTTCCGGCCATACCTTCAGCAGCGAGACCGATACGGAGGTGGCGGCCCATCTGATCGAACAGGTGATGGACGACCTCGGGTGCGGTCTCCTCGAGGCGGTCCAGAACGTCGTTCTGCGTCTCGAGGGCGCGTTCGCACTCGTGTGCGTGAGCACCGCGGATCCAGACCTGATCGTCACTGCTCGTCAGGAACCTCCGATCATCGTGGGGGCGACCGACGGCATCGGTTTGGTCGGGTCGGACGTTCCCGCACTGTTGGCCCACACGCGCGATGTGATCCCGCTGGACAACCGGCAGATCGCAGAGGTGCGAGCCGGGCAGGTGAGGCTGTTCGATTTCGACGGCAACGAGCTGGAACCGAAGACGGTGCGGGTCGACTGGGACCTGGAGGCCGCCGAGAAGGGCGGCTACGAGGACTTCATGTTGAAGGAGATCCACGAGCAGCCCGAAGCCGTGCGCAACACGATGCTCGGCCGCATCGACGCTTCGGGCCACGTCACGCTGGACGAGGTGAAGTGGACGCCGGATGAGCTCCGAGCGATAGACAAGGTGGTCATCGTTGCTTGCGGAACGAGCTACAACGCCGGGATGGCGGCCAAACATGCGATCGAGCACTGGGTGCGGATCCCGGTCGAGCTCGACCTCGCATCGGAGTTCCGCTACCGGGATCCCGTCCTCGATGAGCGTGGTCTGGTGATCGGGATCACGCAGTCGGGTGAGACCGCCGACACCCTCGCGGCCGTGCGCTTCGCGCGCGAGATGGGCGCGAAGGTGATCGCGGTTACCAACGTGGTGGGTTCCTCGATCACTCGGGATGCGGATGCGGTGCTGTTCACGCACGCAGGGCCGGAGATCGGTGTGGCCGCAACGAAGACCTTCATCGCTCAACTCGTCGCCCTGAACATCCTCGCGCTGTACCTGGCCCAGGAACGAGGATCGATGACTACCGAGAAGATCCGCGAGACGATGGCTGCGATGGAAGCCCTGCCCGATCAGATCGAGGATCTCCTGGACATC
>JBKHYB010000084.1:0-6680 GCA_046565725.1 Actinomycetota bacterium | reverse complement strand
CATGTCGGCCTTGTCCAGCTTGCCTTCCTTGGCCAACGGCGCGCAGCCAGGGTCGACCCAGACTAGGCTGATGATGCACAGGTCGTTGACCTGATCCTTGGGGATGATGCCGTTGGGCTCGCGGCCCTCGACGTTGAGGAACAGACGGCCGTAGTAACCGCCGTCGCCCCACGCCTTGGTCTTGGACCAGTCGATCGTGAGCTTGTTGAACGGGGTGACCTCGTTGGGGATCTCCTCTTCGAAGGCGAGGTAGCCCTCGTTGACGAGCCACTGGTTGAAGCACAGACCTCCGTACATCGGCTTGGCGCCGTGGTCTGACACGACCAGCACGGTGGTGTTGTCGTCGGCGTACTTATCCAGCAACTCCCCGACCTTGCCGTCGAGGTATCGGTAGTACTCGCGCAGCGCGTCCTTGTGGGGGTTATCCGGCTCGAACCGCGGGTGGTTCGGGTCGATGTACGACCAGATGCCGTGGTTCAGTCGGTCAGGGCCCATCTCGACCATCATGAAGAAGTCCCACGGCTTGTTGGCCAGCAGGTAATCGGCAGCCTTGAAGCGCTCCTCGGTCATCTTGTAGGACTCGTCGATGATGTACTGCGTGTTGTCGGTGCGGAAGTTGCGCACGTCGAACACGTAGTTGATCCCGTTGGCCTTCAGTTCTTCCTTCAGTTCCTTCGGGTACGTGTACTCGGCGTCGTCGTTGGGCGTGAGGAAACAACCGATCTGGATGCCCTTGAGCGGCTTGGGCGGGTAGGACGGGGGCACCGACATCACGATGCAGTCCTTGCCGGCCTCGGAAAGGATGTCCCACACCGTCGGTTCCTTGATCGCCCACGAGGTAGCGAAGGAAAGACCGTCGTAGGTGTGGTCCTTGCGGTTGCGGAACCCGTAGATGCCGAGCGTGCCCGGGTCCTTGGACGTCATCATGCACATCCACGCCGGAACGGTGATCGGCGGCGTGATGGACTCCAGCGGACCGAACATCCCGTTCTCACGCAGCTTGGTGAGGTTGGGGATCTCGTCGGTGTACTCGTCGAAGATGTGCTCGGGCGGAGCGCAGTCCAGCCCGATCACCATCACCTTGCGCCGGTTGGGGTCCTTGGCCTCACCCTGCGGCTGCGCCACAGGTGCGACGTCCTCGGCCTTCTTCTTGAGCTTGTCCAACAAACCCATGCGCTACCTCCTAACCGTTCGCCTGTGCGTCGGCGATCAGGATGCGAGCGACCTCGGGACGAGAGAACTCCTGCGGGGGCTCGACACCGTCCTGAAGCATCTGACGGACCTGGGTACCGGAGAGGAACACGCGGTCTTCCTTGCCGTGCGGACAGGTCTTGTCGGAACCCATGCCCTCGCACTTGTTGCACCAGAACGAGTGCTCGAACTTCAGCGGCTCGATACCGAGCTCGCCGGACTCGAAGTTGTCGAAGATCTCCTGGGCATCGTAGGTGCCGTAGTAGTCGCCGACTCCGGCGTGGTCACGGCCGACGATGAAGTGCGTGATCCCGTAGTTCTTGCGGAGCAGTGCGTGCCAGATCGCCTCACGGGGACCGGCGTAGCGCATCGCCGCCGGGAACACCGACAGCACCACGCGGTTCTGCGGGTAGTAGTTCTCCATCAGGACCTCGTAGCACTTCATACGGGTCTCGGCCGGGATGTCGTCATCCTTGGTCCCACCGACCAGCGGGTGGATGACGAGGCCCTCGGTGATCTCCAGCGCACACTTCGTCAGGTACTCGTGCGCACGGTGGATCGGGTTACGGGTTTGGAATGCGACGACGGTCTTCCAACCGTTCTCCGCGATGTACTCACGCAGCTGCAGCGGCGTGCGACGGTAGTTCTCGAACTCGTGGGCGAAGACGTTCTTGAGGACCGTGACCTCGCCACCCACGTAGTTGGGGGCCTGCTCGTAGAGGTAGGCGACACCCGGGTGGTTCTCGTCGGTGGTTTTGTAGGTCTTCTGCGCCTCGTTGGCGACGTCATAGGTGTAGATGTCGGCGACATCGATGATGGCGACGATCTCTCCCTCATGAACGATCGCAGCGGGCTTGCCGGTCTCGAGGTTCGCAACCTCTTCGTCGGTCGCCGACAGCGTGATCGGCAGGGCCCAAGGCAGTCCGTTGGCGAGACGCATCTCTTCAACCACCGAGGTGTAGTCGTCCTTGGTCATGAAGCCGCGGTTCGGAGATACGGCACCGACGGCCAGGAGCTCAAGGTCCGACAGGACGCGGCGGGACTTCGCCTCGATCGTCGGATAGTCGGCCGCCTTCGCGGTCAGATCCGCGATCTCCTCGTCCGCGGCCATGCGGATCTCGAGTGCTCCGCCGTGCGGAGCGGTTCCCGGGACGTCCTTCAGTGTGTAGGGCATGGATCGGCCTCCTCGCCTTTCGATATCGCGTCGCACCAGAGGTTCTACTACCCGGCGCCGGGCTGTGGGAGATGCCGGAGGGGCCGCCGAGCAGCCAACACTCCGACTACACTCTTATAACACTCCAAGTCTAACAGACCCCCGCCACCCCCGCCCCGCAACCCCAAGACCCACCTCACTTCCACAGAACTTCCACTTTCCGAAAGTTCCCCGGAAATAGAACCCCAGTCGGTTTTCTTGGGCATCTGACCCGATCAGCGGAGCCGGACATGTCGTGGAGGAAGCAGGAGCGGAGGGGCGGCCGGATGCGCGTAGCGACTCTGAGTGCGCCGCGGGCGCGCGAAGGAGGGAGAACCATCGGCGAAGCCGATCGTCGACCGGGGAGCGGTGCGCAGCTGGGCGGCCCGGAGCGGAGCCGCGACCGGAAGGTCCGGCCGAGAGGACCGGGGTCTGGGCACAAAAAAATGTACCCGTCGAGCCTTCGTCCCGGGCAAGCCCGGTTTACAACTCAACGGGTACATCCAGGACAGTAAAGGGCGGCCCGGACGCTGACAACCCCTGCGAACCCCATTTCTTCGCGCTCTCGGGCCTCCGAACGCGGTTCTTTCGCGGTCTTTGCGAGTGCCGGTCCACAAAACCCCCGGAAAGCGAAAGTTGCGTGGAGATGGAGAGGCGGAGACTCCCCTATCTGGCTCCGTCACAAGGACCACCGGTGCCCGGTTCTGCGCCGGGAACAAAGGAAGCTCATTATCCGTGCCGAACTACCCCTCCCGAGGTGAGATGACGTAGGGCCCTCGGTTGCCGCCTCCGGGAGGCTGTGGCAGGATGCCTCCGGCCGGTAACCCTGGTGTTACGGACGGGCCCGCGGCAAGTAACGGCGCCGGGGCGGAAAACCGGGGACGGCTCTCGCACGAAGCACGATCCGGGGTCTTCGCGGGCTCTGGTACCGGACGGGTTTTCGAGCAAAGGAGTACGGATGCGTCTAAGGCTTGACCGCGGACTGTTAGCGGCCATCCTTGTCGGCACCCTCATCGTCCCCGCGGTCGGCACTCTCGCCGGCCCCAAAGAGGAACTCGAAAAGACCGAGGCCAAGCTCGACGAGATCCAGCACCGGATCGATCGGGACAAGGCCAAGGCTTCCACGATCAGAGAGAAGGTCAAACTCCTCAACGAGGCCTTGATCGAACTCCAGATGGAAGTCGCCAAGCTGGACCGCCAGGTCGAAGAGGTCGAGTACGAGGTCCGCAATGCGCAGGCGCGTATCGACGCCACCCAGGAAGAGATCGACGTGATCGCGGACGAGGCCAACGAGCAGGCCGTCATGCTCTACAAGACCGGATCGTTCGAAACGATCTCGGCACTACTCAACTCCGAATCGCTGGCGGAGCTCGACGAACGGATCGAGATGCTCGGTCTCGCGGCTCAGGAGAACACTGGAGCATTGATCAAGTACGGACGACTCCAGCTGAAGATCCGGGCCCAGAAGCAGGACCTGTTCGACAAGAAGGATCAGCTTTCCGAGACCCTGAAGCAACGCTCCAGGTTCCTCGAGGCCCAAGCCGAGCGCAAGCAGGAACTCGCCGAGGCCTACCAGGAGCTGCGGGCCAATCTGATCAAGAACCGCGACAAGGAGAACCTCCTCCAGTCGGAGATGAACGAGATCCAGCAGGCGCTACTCGAGCACCAGGCGAAGGCGTCGGTGGAGGCCCTCGGCACTTCGGGCAAAGGCTTCATCTGGCCTCTGAACGGTCCCGTCACCTCTTACTACGGTCCTCGCTGGGGCAGGATGCACACCGGTATCGACATCGACGGGTACACCGGACAACCGATCGTCTCGGCGAAGGAAGGGGTCGTAGTGCTGGCCCGTTACTACTCGGGATACGGCAACGCCGTCATCGTGGATCACGGTGGTGGTTACGCCACGCTCTACGCCCACATGACCGAGATCGGGGTGTCCGAGGGAGAGAGCATCGACCAGGGAGAGATGGTCGGAACGGTCGGAGCTACAGGTAACGTCACCGGGGACCACCTGCACTTCGAGGTGCGCGTCAATGGTGAGCCGGTCGACCCGATGCCCTACTTGCCCTGACAGCACGGATCGCAGATAGACCCTCTCGAACACGTTCCTGAGATGTCCTTCTAGCGGTAGAGCGCGAGCTGACGTGAGCGTGCCAGCAGTGCACCCTCGGAACTCCACATCCAGCCGTCTTCGATGAGTACGCCGTCGCGCGCAACGGGAGACTCGAAGCGGCACAGCACCCAGTCCGCTTCCAGCGGGAGATCGCCGAGGAAGTGGACGGTGAGGTCGATGGTCGGGGCGGCGATCGGGCCCGTCAAGCGGGCGAACACCGAGGGCGGGAAGGCGTCAGAGTAGGCCGCCAGGAGCACGGGATCTATCTGCCGTTTCTCCTTCGGCCTGATCCAGCCGCCGAGCACGGCCTCCGATGAACCCGTGTAGGGAAGGTTGCCCAGAGACATCCGGTACTCGAAGTTGCGCGCGAACGGGGGCAGCATCTCTTCGGGCATGAGGATGTCCGGTAGCTCGTCGGGTTTGGCCGTGGCCGGCATGCCGAGCTCGTCGTAGGAATCTCCGTCGCGGGGCAGTGCGAAGGCACAGTGCGAGGTCGCACAGAGGCGTCCTTCCTGGAACATCCTCGCTGTGGTCGAACTGAACGAGCGGCCCACCCTCTCGATGGACACCTCGATCTCTACGTCACCCTCCAGGGCGCGGCTGACGAAGTGAACCGCCAGCGAACGAGGTTGGCGCTCGGGGTCACCGAGCCCGAGGATCTGAGCGTTCAACAACATCGCCGTTAGGTAGCCGCCGTTCGGACCCTTGAAGACCCGCCACCGCTCGTCCGCGTGACCGCGATAGCGACCGTCGCCGATCCTTTCGAGGCGAACCCCGTCGTCGAAGATCATGCCCGGAATCTTCTCACCCGCAGATGACCCTCATCGGAACGGTCGCCTCCATCGAAGATCGAGCACCCCGCGCGCCTGCGAAGCAGCCAGAGCTTTCATCACCCTGTAGGTCACCGCGCCGGTTAGCAGCGGCAGAACGAACAGAGCGATCCGCAAGATCCAGGTGACGGTCTCGATCGGCATGCCGAACAGCAGCGAGATCAGGTCATTGCTGCCGGCGAAGAACAACACCGCATAGAAAGCCAAGGTCGCGGCGCCGAGCGACGTGCGCACCGGCCGGTCCCTCGGACGGTCCAGAAGGTGGTGCTCGAGGTCGTCGTGGGTGAAACGCTTCTCGATGAAGGGCCACAGGTACAACAGCCCGAACGTTATGCCCGGAAGCAGGACCGTAGGGAAGAACGGGTTCGCGATCGTGTAGCCGGAGGCCCGGATCTCCCACGGCGGGAACAGGCGAAGGGCGCCTTCGGTCCATCCCATGTACCAGTCGGGCTGGGCGGGCGACGTAACCGCAGACGGTTCGAAAGGCCCGTAGAGCCACACCGGATTTATCTGGGCCCACCCTCCGAGCGCTCCGATCACCGCGACCACAGCGCAGAACAGGCCCACCGACTTGGCGGCGTACGTGGGCCAGAGACGACTGCCCACGACGTTGGTCTCCGTCTTCCCGGCCCCCGGGAACTGGGTGTGCTTCTGCCGCCACAGGATCGCAAGATGAGCCGAGAGCAACCCGAAGATCGCCAGAGGCACGATGTAGACGTGGGCGACGAACAGCCTGCTGATGATGTGCTCGGAGGGGAACTCGCCTCCGAACACCAAGAAGGCTATCCAGGTGCCCACCAACGGGATCGACAAGGCTATCGAGTAGGCGATCCTGAGACCCGTGCCCGACAGCAGGTCGTCAAGCAACGAGTAGCCCGTGAAGCCGTTGAACATCGCCAGCAGCAACAGCGTCACACCGATGATCCAGTTGATCTCGCGAGGTCGTCGGAACGCGCCGGTGAAGAACACGCGGCATAGGTGCAGCACGATGGACACCAGGAAGATGTTCGCAGCCCAGTGATGCATCTGTCGCATCACGAGTCCGGCCCTCACTTCGAAGCTCAGATCGAGAGCCGAGGCGTAAGCGGCGGACATCTCGACGCCGTGGAGAGCTTCGTACGCCCCTTCGTATTCGACCTCTCTCAGACTGGGCTCGAAGAAGAACGCTAGGAAGGTTCCGGTGAGTACGAGGACGATGAACGAGTAGAGCGCGACCTCGCCCAACATGAACGACCAATGGTCCGGGAAGACCTTGTTGAACACGCTGCGGATGAAGCTGGTCCCCTTGAGACGGTCGTCGATCCAGCGACCCAACCGGGTGATCATCCGAGCTCCCAGAAGGCCGGCCCTACCG
>JBKHYB010000083.1:0-6685 GCA_046565725.1 Actinomycetota bacterium | reverse complement strand
GCGCGGCTCGGAGCGTGGGCACTCAGCTATGCCGGTGGGTACCAGGCCGGTCTCATCGTCGTCCTGATCCTCGCCAACCGGATCGAAGGTGGCTTCGCCGCGTACCAATGGGCTTTCACGTTCTTCTATCTGCCGCACGCACTCTTCGGGGTGCCGATCTTCAACGTCCTATTCACGGCGATGTCCGAACACGTTGTCGCAGAGGAGCCATCACGGGTAGCCGACAGGTTGCGCAGCGGGCTCGGGATGCTGGGCTTCCTGTTGTTGCCCATATCGATCGCACTGGTCGTTCTGGCTCAGCCCTTGACCGAGGTGACCTTGGATTACGGCGTTATGACCGAGGAGGGCGCCAGGCTGGTCGGAAGGGTTCTGGCGGCTTTCGCCGTCGGACTACCAACCTACTCGGCGTATCTGGTTTTCACCCGTGCGTTCTACTCCTTCGGCGATACGAGGACTCCGGCTGTGATCAATCTCGTGACCGTCGTCTGCTCTTCGGTGGTGGGGGTGGCAGCGTTCTTCTACGCGCCCGAAGGATGGGAGGTAGCCGGTCTGGCGGCAGGCCACTCGCTGGGATCGATCGTTGGGTGCGCACTGTCCTTACGGGAGCTGCGCGGAAAGATCGGGCCGATCCTGGAGCGGCGGGTCCTATCCGGGCTCGCCGCATGCATGGTCATGGCGGTGACGGCCGGGGGGCTGATGGTCGCCCTTCGATCCGCAACGTCGGGATCGAGCGCCCTGTGGTCGCTGCTCATATCCGGCGCCTCCGGAGCCGTGCTGTACCTAGCGATAGCAGCATCCTCACGCCGCCCCGAAGTCGTGAGACTGGCGGGCGTGGTGCGGGGACTCCTCGGGAGGGGCGGCGTCCGATGAGGATCATGGAGGTCTTGGGGATGTCGGCCGGCGGTATAGCTCGCCACGTGGCCACGCTACAGCGTGGTCTCGATGGTCAAGCGGGCCTCGAGATCACGGTAGCGGGCCCGGCGGACCTTCCAGAGAAGATGCCGGGAGCCTTCCAGCCGGTGGTGATCCCGGACGGACCGTTCGGTCATCGGGATGCCGTTCGCAGATTGACCGAACTCGCGGAAAGCTTCGACGTGTGCCACGGGCATGGGTTGAGGGCCGGCATCGATTCGGCATTCGCCGCGAGGAAGGTGGGGGCCGCGGCGTTCGCGACGATCCACAACCTGGTTCGCCCCGAGATCGCGGGACGCTGGCGGGCGCCGCTGTATGCCTATGCCGAGAGGATGGTTGTTCGCCTGAACGACCGGATCTTCTGCGTATCCGAAGAGATCGCTTCCCACCTGCGTCGCCGCGTTCCCAGAGAGGACGCCGACAAGATCGAGGTCGCCTACCTAGGGGTCGAGCCTCCACCAGAGCCGGGAACCGATGCGGCGACGGTTAGAGCGAACCTCGGGATCCAAGGTGGTGTCCCACTGATCGTCACCGTAGCTCGGCTGTCCCCTCAGAAGGCCCTGCACGTGATGTTGGACGCGGTGGCTCTGCTTCCGGACGCCCATCTAGCGATATTGGGTGAAGGGCCGCTCCGAGCCGAGCTCGAAGATCACGCTCGAAGGGTGCTGCCCGGACGGGCGGTCTTCCTCGGCTACAGGAACGATGCGATAGACCACGTCGCGGCTGCGGACGTGTTCTGTCTTTCATCCGTATGGGAAGGCGTTCCTCTCGCCGTCATGGAAGCCATCCTGGTGGGCGTCCCGATCGTCTCAACTGACGTGGGAGGTATGAGCGAGATCATCACCGACGGACGCTCCGGTCGCCTGGTGCCGCCGAACGACGCCGCGGCGCTCGCGCGTGCTCTCTCGGACGTCCTGTCAGATCCTGAGATGCGTCGTAGCTATCGCGCGGCGGCACGTGAGCACGTATCCGAGAGGTTCTCGGTGCAGAGGATGCTCGCGCATCTCGCTGAGGCCTACGGAGCTGCCCGTGCGTAGGACCTTGGCCGCGCTGATGGCCACGTGTATCCTCCTGCCCCTGAGTGGGACGGCGGCCGCTCAGACCAGCGATTGCCGACGAGCGGTCGTCTTCACGCTCCCCGGTGTCACCTGGGAGATGGTCGAGAAGTACCGACCCCCGAACCTGTTGCGGATAGCGGAACAAGGGTCGGCCGGTCTCATGTCCGTTCGGACCAACTCGTCGCGCACGTCTCATGCTTCCGGTTTCGTGACGATCGGGGCCGGCACCCGAACCGATGGGGGAGTGACGGCGGGCAGCGTGGCCTTCGGACCTCAGCCGCTGCCGGGTCCGTTCAACGAGCCCGCTCCCGTCTTCATCGCCGACACCGAGGTCGGTGGGTTCCCCGAGATCCGCGACGCAGCCGGTGAAGCGACGTATGTGTCGACACCGGGGGCTTTGGCCGACGCCCTCGTCGATCCTCTAGTGGCTATCGGGACCGGGGATGCAGGTGACCCTCCACCCACACCACTGGGAGGTGGGTCGTTCGCTCTTCTGGCAGCTATGGACAGCGCCGGCGTCGTGGATGCTGCCGCCGTCGGTCGCTGGCCGGGGACCGAGCCGGGCATCCCTCTGTTGATCGAAGACCCGGCGGCTCCCTTCGGGCTGCGGACGGACACCTCCGCCATCGAGCGCTACGTAGACGTCGCCTTGGGTCCGAAAGGTCGCTCCAGGTGCACCTCGGCCGTGATCGACCAGGGAGATCTGCTGCGGGTCGACACGGCAGCACTCTTGACCGGAGAACCATCCGACGCCCACCTGCGAGATGCCCTTCTGGCGGCGGACGAGTTGTTGGGACACGTAGAGAGCCTTCTCACCGACGAGGATCTTCTGCTCGTGGTCTCGCCGACGTCCCCGTGGTGGGACGAAGAGGTGCACCTCGGCGTCGCTGTGGCGAAGGGTCCCGGCTTCCCTCCGGGCTCGACGATGCAGTCCGCATCCACCCGGCAGAAGTATTTCGTAACGCTCCCGGACGTTGCACCCACGATCCTCGATCATCTAGGGATCGACAGACCGGCCTCGATGCTCGGTCGTCCGATCGTTCCCATCGAGGTATCCGAACTCGACGTAGCCGACCTCGACGCGCTGGATCGCGAGTCGGTCTTTGCTCATGGGGTCCAGGTGGGCATCTCCGCGGCCTTCGTGATCTTCCAGATCGCCGTTTATGCGTTCGCGATATTCCTGCTGAGCCGTCGAGAGAAGAAGGCACCCAGGGAGCGGCGCGAAACCGCGGTCACTTGGCTGCGCCGAGCCGGTCTGGGGATCGTCGCTTTCCCATTCGCTTCTTACCTCGCCAGTCCGATCCCGGCCCACCGTCTCGGGACCCCGCTATTCGTCGCATGTCTGATCGCGATCGACGTCGTCGTCGTGGTCGCCGTCTCGCGGCTACTGCGCGACCCACTCGAGCGTCTGCTTGCCATCACGGCGGCCACGATCGCTCTGTTCATCATCGATCTCGCCTTCCTGCAGGGATTGCAGCTGAACGCCGTTTGGGGCAACGACCCGATCGTGGCCGGGAGGTTCACCGGTCTGGGGAACATCGCGTTCGCGATCCTCGGATCTAGCAGTCTCATGACCGGTGCGTTGCTCGTCCACCGGTTCCCAGATCAACGCTGGGTGTTCTGGGTGGTTGCTGCTCTATTCGCCGCGACCGTTGTCGTCGATGGAGCTCCTCAGTTAGGCAGTGATGTCGGTGGTGTCCTGGCTCTCGTACCCGCTCTCGGTGTGACGTTCATCCTGCTGTCGGGGAAGCGGCCGACCGCCCGCACGGTCCTGTTGGTCGCGTTAGGGGCGTTGGCGGCCTTGGCGCTTTTCCTTCTGATCGATCTCGCTCGTCCACCGGAGAGCCGGACTCACCTTGCCCGGTTGATAGAGGACATCAGGGGGCGAGGAGCATCCGCTCTGTTCGAAGCGCTGGGTCGCAAGATCGAAACCAACCTGCGGGTATTCCGGTCGACGATCTGGACCTACCTGGTTCCGCCTGCCCTCGGGGTCATAGCGTGGCTGTTACTGCGGCCGCGCGGCCGGTGGCACGAATTGGCTGTGGGTTATCCGAAGCTGCGCGCCGGTCTGATCGGAGGACTACTTCTGGCGGTTCTCGGTTTCTCGGTGAACGACTCGGGCATCGTCGTCCCGGCTATGGTGCTGTCGTTCCTCGTGCCGATGTCTCTGCTGCTGCATCTGGCGATCGAGAGGGATCGGATGAGTCAGGAGGCGACCGGCTGATGCTCGCAACCGCGGTGGTTCTCGCCGCGCTCGGAGCGATCATTTCTCTCGTTGCCACTCGCGCCCGCCTCGCTCATCCGCCACCGGCCCTCGTTCGGGTGAACGTACGAGGCCGGCGGGTGCCGGCGGTTCTCGGCGAAGGGTTGATCCTCGGAGGGGCCATCGGGCTCGCCTGGCTGGCGATCGCCACCGCCGCCGGGTGGGGCACGGGCACCTCTTTCCGGATGATCGGCGCGGTGGGCATCCTCATCGCAACGATGGGGGCAGCCGGATCTTGGGACGACCACAGAGGCGATGAGAAACCGAGAGGGTTCGCCGGTCACCTCGGGGCCCTGCGTTCGGGGAAGGTAACCGGCGGCTTGGTCAAACTGATGGTGGGCGGGGTCGCCGGACTTATAGCCGGCGCGATCCTTACCTCGAGCGACCCGGCGGAGACACTCCGGGCGGGAGTGACGATCGCGCTCGCAGCCAACCTGATCAACCTCTTGGACCGGGCTCCTGGCAGGGCCTTGAAGGCCGTCGGGATCCTGTGGCTGCCTCTTCTGTGGGCGGCGTGGGGGGCGTGGGCGATCTGCGGGGCCCCGCTGCTGGGCGCTGCAGCGGGGGCGGCGCGGGACGACCTGGGGGAACGGGGGATGCTCGGGGACGCGGGAGCCAACCCGCTGGGGGCGACCCTGGGTCTGGGTCTGTTCGTCGCTTCCGATGCGGCCGTGGGGTGGGCGATCGTGCTCGTCTTGGCGGGGCTCAACCTCGCTTCGGAACGGTGGTCGTTCTCGGCCATCATCGAGGGCAACCCCCTGCTGAAGCGCCTCGATTCGGCCGGACGCGAAACTTCCTGAGGGGTATATCCGGCATGTTGCTCCGGCGCGCGTGCTAACGTGAGGAGACTTCCCCCGGACACCAACCCGGGCGGAGCTTTTCCGGTTCGTGCCGGGGTCGTCACCTAGCCAGGGAGACCCTCGGCACCCCCGAGGCCGTCTCCGAAGCCGCCCCAACTGCGGGGCACCTATGGTTCGAAGGAGGCCTGGTGGCGAAGCACATCTTCGTGACGGGTGGTGTTGTCTCCAGTCTCGGCAAGGGGCTTACGGCTGCCTCGCTGGGACGGTTACTGAAGGCCCGCGGCCTCAGGGTCATGATGCAGAAGCTCGACCCTTACATCAACGTCGATCCGGGAACCATGAACCCCTTCCAGCACGGCGAAGTGTTCGTCACGGAGGACGGGGGCGAAACGGATCTCGACCTCGGGCACTACGAGCGTTTCATCGACGAGAACCTCTTCAAGGCGTCGAACGTCACGACCGGCGCCATCTACCAGAGCGTCATCGCGAAGGAGCGCCGCGGCGACTATCTCGGGGACACCGTGCAGGTCATCCCGCACATCACCGAAGCGATCAAGGAACGCATCCGTGGCCTCGCCGAGGACTCCGGAGCCGACGTCCTGATCACGGAGATCGGGGGCACGGTCGGTGACATCGAGTCCTTGCCCTTCCTGGAAGCCATCAGACAGCTGAAGACCGAGCTGGGCCGCGATGACACCTGCTACATCCACGTCACCCTGGTTCCGTACATGGCCCCGGCCGAGGAGCTGAAGACCAAACCGACCCAGCACTCCGTCCGTGAGTTGCGCAGTATCGGTATCCATCCCGACGCCATCGTCTGCCGCTCCGACCGCCCGATCACGCCGGGGCTGAAGCGCAAGATCTCGCTGCTCTGCGATGTCCCGACCAACGCCATCATCTCCGCGGTCGACAGCAGCAACCTGTACGAGATCCCGCTGGTCCTTCAGGACGAAGGCCTGGACGGGTTCGTCTTGGACACCCTCCGCCTCGAAAGCCCTCACGAGCCCGAGCTCGAAGGTTGGAAGGATCTCGTCAAGCGTGTCGAGGCAGCCGACCGGAAGGTGCGGATCGGCGTTATCGGGAAGTACGTCACACTTCCCGACGCTTACCTCTCGGTCGTGGAGTCACTCAAGCATGCTGCGTTCCATCACGGAGCCCAGCTCGAGATCTCCTGGGTCGCATCGGACGACCTCGAAGGGACCGACGTCGAGAAGGTGCTGGGGGAGGTCGACGGGATCCTGGTACCCGGTGGATTCGGTGTCCGAGGGATCGAAGGCAAGATCGAAGCCGTCCGCTATGCGCGCGAGAACGACGTTCCATTCTTCGGGATCTGTCTGGGGCTGCAGTGTGCGGTGATCGAGTTCGCCCGGAACGTCGCGGGGATCGAAGGTGCGAACTCTGCCGAGTTCGACGCCAACGCACCCGAGAAGGTCGTCGACGTTCTGCCGGGCCAGGATCTGGCCTCCCTGGGCGGAACGATGAGGCTCGGCGCCTACCCTTGCAAACTCGTTCCCGGGAGCAAGGCCGCCCAGGCTTACGGTACGGAGCTGATCTACGAACGGCATCGACACCGTTACGAGGTGAACCCACGTTCTCGCCGCCGCCTGGAGGAAGAGGGTCTCCTGTGCAGCGGGGAGTCGCCCAACGGCACC
>JBKHYB010000082.1:0-6770 GCA_046565725.1 Actinomycetota bacterium | reverse complement strand
TCGGCCTCCGATGCAGGATCGGAATCGGCGACGATCCCTGCTCCCGCTTGGACGTAAGCCATACCGCCGGTAGCCACGATCGTGCGGATCGTGATGCAGGTGTCGATGTTGCCGGAGAAGTCGAAGTAGCCCACCACGCCCGCGTACGGCCCCCTCTTCGTGACCTCCAGTTCATCGATGATCTGCATCGCCCGAACCTTGGGTGCGCCGGAAACGGTGCCCGCCGGGAAGCACGCGGTGAGGGCATCGAAGGCCGTCATGTCCTCCCGTAGTCGTCCGATCACACTCGACACGATGTGCATGACGTGGCTGTACCGCTCGATCTGCATGAGTTCGTCGACCTCTACGGTTCCGTATCGGGCCACACGGCCGACATCGTTCCGAGCGAGGTCTACGAGCATCACGTGTTCGGCCCGTTCTTTCTCGTCGGAGAGCAGATCGCGCTCCAGCGCCTCGTCCTCCTCGGTGGTGGCCCCTCGGGGTCTCGTGCCCGCTATAGGCCTGGTCACCACGCGGTCGCCTTCCACGCGAACCAGCGGTTCGGGAGAAGAACCCGCGATCTCGAAGGCCGGGTGTCCCTCGGTTGCATCGAAGCGCAGCATGTACATGTAAGGGCTCGGATTCATCGCTCGCAGCGCCCGATAGGCCCCGACCACGGATCCGTTCAAAGGAGCTCTGAAACGACGCGACGGCACCACCTGGAATATGTCACCGGCGAAGATGTGCTCTTTGGCCTCTTCGACCCATCCCGAGAAACGCTCGTCGTCGACCGAAGCCTCGAAGACAACATCGCCTGGAAGTTCGAGATCCGTTCCCGCCGGGGGCAAAGGATCCGACAGGCGTTCGACCACCTCATCGCAACGACGACAGGCGTCGGCGTACACCTCCTCCAGGTCGCCCGAGACGAAAGCATTAGTGATCACGAAAGCTCTCTGTCTCAGGTGATCGAAGACGACGAAGGTCCGGGTGAGGAGCAGGGCTAGATCGGGCAACCCGAGATCGTCCGGAGGACCATCGTCCAACCTCTCGAGTTCTCGGACGCAGTCGTAACCCAGGTATCCGACGGCCCCTCCGTGAAGCGGAGGCAATCCTTCGATCTTGGGGGCCTCGAAAGACGCTAGGAGGCGTTTGACGTACGCGAGCGGCCGTTCGTCCTCGTGGGGATGGACCGGGACCCGCCCCTTCACCTTGATCCGGCCGTTGAGGGCGGTCAGCGAACCGAAGGAGTCACCGCCTAGGAAGGAGTAGCGAGCCCATCGCTCCCCACCTTCCACGCTTTCAAGGAGGAAGCCGTTCGGGTGCGGATCGAGCCGCATGTAAGCCGCGATCGGCGTCTGAAGGTCGGCCAACACCTCCCGCCACACGGGCACGACGTTGTGATGGAGTGCGAGTTCGCTGAACTCCTCGAAGGCAGGCTGGTGGATCGTCACTCCTCTCCGAGCAGACTGCGGTAGAAGCACGACCCTTCGCCCGTGTGACATGCAGGACCGGCAGCTTCCACCTGCATCAGGACGGCGTCCAGGTCACAGTCGTACCGGACGTCCACGATCTTCTGGGTGTTACCGGAGGTTACGCCTTTGTTCCAGTACTCGCGGCGAGACCTCGACCAGAACCACGTCGTCCGGGTTTCGAGCGTTCGCTTCAGGGCCTCTTGGTCGCACCATGCCAGCATCAAGACCTGTCCCGAGGTGGCGTCCTGCACGATCGCGGGCAGCAGTCCACGCTCGTCGTAGCTGAGCCCTTCGATACCGAATCTCTTGGTTTCCTTGTCTTCGGCCATCCCCGAAGACTAAGGCTCCAGGTCGTAGGACAGCGGATCGGTCAGATGCTGATAGCCGTCCTCGGTGATAACGATCGTGTCTTCCAGGCGCACCCCTCCGACACCCGGCATGTAGAGACCGGGCTCGATCGCGATCACATCACCGGGCATCAGTTCTTCGGCTCGTCGCCCCTGGCGCGGCCGCTCGTGAACCTCCAGCCCGACTCCGTGGCCTATCGAATGGAAGAAGCCGTGCCTCAACGGCTCCGGTGAATCGTGGTGGTCGAACGTCGGGAACCCCTTCGAATGGAAGTACTCGACGACCGCGGCATGAGCTCCGAGGCGGCCCGGCTTCGACTCCTCGAAGCAGATGTCCAGAGCGACGCGGACGTGTTCGAAGAGGCCCTTGAGCTCCTTGGATGGATCACCGGGCACGAACGTGCGCGTCATGTCGGTATAGACACCGGTCCGACGGTCCCGTGGGAAGCAGTCGATGATGCAGGAGGCGTCCGGAAGGATGGGACCCGTTCCAAGGTCATGGCCCTTCATGCATGCGTCACCGGTGTGCACCAGGATCTCTTCGCTCTCGGCCCCCTGGGTCAGGAGCTCGGCCGACATCGACTCGCGGATCCACTCGGCGGTAAGGATCTCGCCCTCGAAACGCAGCAGACCGTCGTTCGTTCGCTCGGCCTCCCGCAGCATCCGGGCCGCGGTCATCATCGCGGTGTCGGCGGCGCGCTGGGCGCGCTCGATGCCCTCCAGCTCCCAAGGCGCCTTGCGTCGGCGTCGCATGGCCCACGCCTCGTCATCCACCTCCAGGACGATCCCCTTCTCGCGGAGGTAGTCGGCATCGTTGAGACGGAAGGAGGCCGGCACGACGACCTTGGACGTGCCGAGACGCTGCAGTGCGCGCAGCGCGATCTCGGCCAGCAGGAAGCGTTGCGGGAACGAATCGTCCTTGACGAGATCTGCACCTCCGAGATCGTGAAGGTTCCAGAACTCATCGACCACGTCCTCTCGACGCACCAGCACGTCCTCTTCAAGGATCGTCCCGATGACTATCCGCCGTCCATCGTGCTCGATGAACACGAGGTCGTCCATGATCGCTTCGGCCACTTCGTGGCGCATCTCCGCACTGCTCAGCGGATCATCGATGTGCATGAACGTTGTCATCTAGCCTCCATCCTCACCGGCAGGCCCCTCTCTGCGATCGCCTTCTTCGCGTCGACGATGCTGAACTCACCGAAGTGGAACACAGAAGCAGCCAGAGCTGCTTCGGCGTTTCCGCCGGTGGGATCGACCGCCTCGGCTAGGTGCTCGGGCGCACCGGCCCCACCCGAAGCGATCACCGGCACCCCGACCGCGGCGCTGACCGCTGCCGTCAACCCGATGTCGTAGCCCTCGGTGGTGCCGTCCCTGTCCATCGACGTCAACAGGATCTCGCCCGCACCGAGCTCTGCACCTTTGGCTGCCCACTCGATCGCATCCATGCCTGTGCTCTCCCGTCCGCCGGTCACGTAAACCTCCCAACGGTCGCCGGAGCGGCGTGCGTCGATCGCGAGGACTATCGCCTGGCTGCCGAACTCATCGCTGGTACGCCGTATCAGCTCGGGGTCCCTCACGGCCGCGGTGTTTACGGCGACCTTGTCGGCGCCCGCCAGAAGGAGTCGCCTCACGTCGGCCACAGACCTCACACCACCTCCGACGGTCAGCGGGATGAAGACGCTCTCGGCGGTTCTGGAGATCACATCGAGGATGGCATCGCGCTCTTCCAGCGACGCGGTGATGTCGAGGAACACCACCTCGTCGGCCCCCTCGGCGTCGTAACGGGCGGCGAGCTCCACCGGGTCCCCTGCGTCCCGGATGTCGACGAACCTCACTCCCTTGACCACGCGCCCCTTGTCCACATCGAGGCATGGGATGACCCTCTTCGCCAGCATCCGTGCCTCAGCCGCGCGGTTCCTCTAGGGGCTCTTCGTCACGCCCCGCTGCAGCCTCGTCGGCCGCGATGTTGGCTTCCCTGATGTCGAACTTGTTCTCGTACAGGGCCCGGCCGACGATCGCTCCGGCGATACCTTGCGGGGACAACCGCGCCACCGTCTTCAGGTCGTCCAGCGATGAGATCCCACCCGAAGCGATAACGGGCAGGGAGGTCGCCTCTTTCAACCGGAGCAGTCCATCGATGTCCGGGCCGGAAAGGGTTCCATCTCGGCTGACGTCGGTATAGATGAACCTCGCCACGCCGGCCGCTTCGAAGGAACGCACCGCTTCTAGTAGCGGGATACCGCTTCCGACGGTCCATCCGTGGCTCGCCAGTTCACCCCCCTTGGCGTCCAGCGACACCGCGATGCGTTCGCCGTAACGTTTGCAGGCGCGGGCCATCTCGTCGGGATCCTCGAGCGCGATCGTCCCGAGCACGGCGCGGTTCGCGCCGGCCGCCAGCACCTCCTCGACGTCGTCGAGGGAGCGGATGCCGCCACCTGCCTGGACCGGGCACGAAGCCGACCGGATGACCTCCAGCACGAGCGAGCGGTTCTTCGGATCACCGGTCTTCGCCCCGTCCAGGTCGACGATGTGCAGCCACCTCGCCCCGGCCTTGGCGAACCCGAGGGCCACCTTCACGGGGTCGTCGGAGTAGACGGTCTCGGTTCCGAACCGACCTTGTAGCAGTCTTACGCAGCGCCCGTCGGAGATGTCGACGGCTGGGAAAACGGTGAAGCTCAAATCGATGCGACCCACTTCCTCAAGAGTCCGATACCGGCAGTGCCGCTCTTCTCGGGATGGAACTGCACCGCGGTGATGGACCCGGTATCGATCCGGGCCGCGAAACGCTCCCCGTGTGTGCACCAGCCCGACACGATCCCGGGATCGCTGGGCTGCACGGCGTAGGAGTGATCGAAGTAGAAGTACTCCTCATCAACGGTGTTCCAGCCGATGTGCGGCACCGTGACTGTATCCGGTAGACGGGTCACCCGGCCCCCGAGCAGCCCCAAACCGCGCGTGCCACCCGCCTCCTCGCTGCTCTCGAACAACAGCTGTAGGCCCAGGCAGATCCCCAGATACGGCCGTCCGGATGAGATCCACCCACTGACCTTGTCCTCGAAACCCATCCTGCCGAGGTTGGCGATGCAGCGATCGAGGATGCCCTGCCCGGGGATGCAGAGAGCATCGGATCGCTCGATGACCGACCACTCTTGGGTGACGGCCACGTCGGCTCCGGCGGTCTCCAACGCACGTTCGACGCTTCGGAGGTTGCCCATCCCATAGTCGAGGACGGCGACCTTCACAGGACCCCTTTCGTGCTGGGGATACGGTCCGACCCCCTCGGATCTATCGCCACGGCATCCGACAGAGCTCGCGCCAATGCCTTGAAGATCGCCTCCACGCAGTGATGCGCGTTCTTGCCCGCCAGGAGCCGGACATGCATCGTCAGGCCCCCGCTGCGGCACAGGGCCTGCAGGAACTCCTCTGTCAACCCCGTCTCGAACTGACCGATCAGCTCGGCGGGCAGAGCGGCGTCGTACACGAGCAGCGGGCGCCCCGATATATCGAGGGCGACCTGGGCGAGGGCCTCCTCCATCGGGACCGTTGCATCCCCGTAGCGGCGGATCCCACGCTTGTCGCCGAGAGCCTCGGCGATGGCTTCACCCAGTGCGATACCGGTGTCCTCGACGGTGTGGTGGGCGTCGATCTCCAGGTCGCCTTGGGTCTCTATCTCGAGCCCGATACGACCGTGGCGTCCGACCTGATCCAGCATGTGGTCGAAGAAGGGAACACCGGTGGAGGCAGCCACCTCGCCCCCGTCTAGATCCACGCGGACCTCCACGCGGGTCTCCGAGGTCTCACGTCGAACACGCGCCGTGCGATCCATCACAGGACCTCCTTGAGGGCGGTAAGGAAAGCGTCGGTCTCTTCGGGCATCCCGGCGGTGACCCGCAAGCAACCTTGCAGGTGCCGGCTGGAAGCGTAGTTGCGCACAAGCACTCCTCGCTCCATCAGCGAGTCCCAGACCTGTTGGGTCCGGTGCGGGTCCCCTACCTCGAACAGCACGAAATTCGCATCGCTCGGATGGACGCGCAGCCCCAGTGACGCGACGCCTTCGCTCAGCCGGTCTCGTTCGGCGACGATCGCGCTGATGCGTTGTCTCGCCTCTTCCTGTCTGGAGAGAGCGACGGCGCCGACCAGCTGCGTGAACGTAGAGATGCCGTAGGGCAGCCGCACCTTGGCCATAGTGGCCACGATGCTCGGGTCCGCCAGCATGTAACCGAGCCTCACCCCCGCCAGGCTCCACGCCTTGGAGAAGGTGCGCACGACGACGAGGTTGCGGTGCTTCGGTAGCAGATCGGCGACCGACGACCCGTCCGAGGCGAACTCGATGTACGCCTCGTCGACGACCACCAGAGGAGCCTCTCGCGTTGCCCTTTCGATGATGGCCCGATCCTCCAGGCTGCCCGTCGGGTTGTTCGGGTGGCAGAAGAGGGCGATGTCCGTCTCCCGAACCGCATCCGTGAGGGCCTCGGGATCGACACCGAAGTCCGAAGACCGCCGGGGGATCTGCAGCGTTCGATTCCCCGCGATCCGCGCGATCAAGGTGTGCAACGAGTAGGTCGGTTCGAAGGTGAGCGACGTCCTCTGCGGTCCACCGAAGGTGAGGAACAGGTGCAAGAGGACCTCGTTGCTGCCGTTCGCGATCCAGATGCCATCTCGGCGCCATCCCGTCGCTTCTGCCAGAGCGTCGAGGAGAACGTTCGCGTCCCGATCCGGATAGCGATTCAGAGCGGAAGCTCCGAGACGCTCCGTCACGGCCTCCAATAGGTCCGGTGGTGGTGGGAAGGGAGACTCGTTCGTGTTCATCCGGTATCGCGCCGGCAGCTGCGGCGAGACGTAAGGCGTTACGTCGTCGAGATCCGGACGAACCGGTAACCGGAGTTCATCCACGCCTCACACCTCCGGTTCGAGGCGATCCCAGACGGACCGACCGTGTGCGAACAGACCCTCCGCTTCGCTCAAC
>JBKHYB010000081.1:0-6771 GCA_046565725.1 Actinomycetota bacterium | reverse complement strand
CTGGGGCGACGTGTATGTCTCGTGGAACCACGACATGTACACCGTCGAGGGGCCGGACGGCTCCGAGTACAGCGAGGCTTACAGCGCAGCCGAGTTGAGCGAGATCCTCGACGAGTACGACGAGGGCGAAGCGGGCATCGAACGGCTCGGGCAGGGCCGCTTCATCGTTCCGGACACACTCCGCATCGACGAGTGCGCCGAGCGGCTCGGTATCGAGTTGCCCGAGGGCCCCTACGAGACGATCGCCGGTTTCTTGATGGATCGCCTGGGCCGCATCCCGGTCCGCCGAGACGCGGTCATGCACGACGGTTGGACGCTGAGGGTGCGTTCGATGAAACGGCGCCGGGTCCTCCAGGTCCTGATCGAGCCTCCCCGTTCGTAGCGACCTCTTCCGCGCTCGCTGTCTCTCGTCAGGGCCGCGAGATCGTGGCTTCGGATCCCTCGAAGTGCCTCGCGGTCGCCTCTGCTTCGGGTGGCTCTAGCAGGTTGGCTACGAACACCTCGTCGACGTGCGGGCAGTCCGTCGCCCTCATCGCTCGGACGGTGGCTTCTACGTCGTAGTCGGTTCTTCGGAGCTCTATGTGGGGGCCGAGCAAGAGCCAGTACGCGCCGCGGGCTCCCTGATAGGGCAGCCCCACGCTGCCGGCGTTGACGATCTCCCGTCCCGCGACCGTTCTGCGGAACTGCATGTGGGTGTGCCCGCATACGACCGTGGGTTGCCCGACCCCCGACAGCGCATCTTCCAATCGTTCCACCGGGCTGAGCGGGGTGATGGCCTCGTCGTCACTACGTGGGGAACCGTGGCAGAACAGCACCTCGCCCATCCCGGTTACCTCCGTGGCGAAGGTATCCGGAAGTCCACCCAGCCACGCGGCCTGCTCCTCGGAAAGCGCGCTTCGAACCCACGCGGTGATCTCTTCGAAGTCGCCTTCGGAAGGTCCCTCGAACCCGGCGACCTCGCGGTCGGCATTGCCCCTGATGAAGGTGACGTTGTCGAGAGCATCGAGGCGCTCGAGCACTCTCTGGGGCATCGGACCCCAGACGATGTCGCCGCCTACCACGACGAGATCGACCCCCTCCCCCTCGACCTCTGCCAGGACGGCATCGAGGGCCGGCAGGTTGCCGTGGATGTCGTAGAGCGCGGCGATCCGCATGGGTCGAAACTAGCCGACCGTCCGGGCTCGGCGGAAGGTAGGTTCAGTGGCATGCGAACCCAGACCGAAGCGATCCGAGCGGCCCGACCACATGCCGTGCGAGGCATCGTATCCACACTGCTGGCGGTCGCCGCTGCGGTGTTCGCGTCCCTGCAGGGGCAGGTCCGGGACAGCTTCGAGGATCCGGCTACGACGAGCGAGCGAGCCATCGCTTTTTCGGGCGCTGCCGTGGTTCTCCTTGCCGGGATCGTTGCCGTTCGCTCGTTCGCCACCGCGGTGCGCAAGGGAGCGGAAGCCAAAGATGCCGGGGCCCGCGGCGCCTCACTCGGTTTCCTACTGTCCGTCGTCGGCTACGTCGTCGTGGTCCTTGCGACGCTCGGCGCGCTGAGTGTGGACCTAAGCGGCCTTCTACTCGGTGGAGCCGTGACCGGCGTGGTCGTGGGTATCGCCGCCCAGCAGACGATCGGCAACTTCTTCGCCGGCATCGTGTTGATGGCCGTGCGTCCCTTCAGCGTCGGTGAGTACGTAGTGATGCGCTCCGGCCCCCTCGGCGGCGAATACGAAGGCACGGTGACCGACATGAGCCTCTTCTACGTTCACCTCCTGACCGCGAACGGCCCGGTTTCCCTTCCCAACGCGGGGGTCTTGGCATCCGCGATCGGGCCGGGTGCCCGTGCCGCCGTGGACGAACCGAAGGTCGAGATGGACGACGAACCTCCGGCTTGAGAGCGGACGCTCCACCTGACTGAGGTCGGCAAGCCGGATCCGAAAAATCTCCTAACTTTTTTTCGGCCGCGCGATGTCTCAGAGCGCGAAATTGTCGTACCCCTCTGAGAGCATCTATCCATGGCACCGAGATACATAGACCTCGCCTTAGAGATGCTCGAGAAGGCGAACGCGCAACTCCAGAGTGAACTGCTGTCGGCTGAAGACGCTCGCTCGCATCTCGCCAAGTACGCTCGGGCCCACAAGCTCGCGGGTTTCGGGATCGCAGAGATCTCGCGGAAGGTCAACGACGCGGCGACGGTGGCCAAAGTCTCGGGTAGCTCGATGGCCAAGGCCAAGTCTGTGGTCGCTACCGGCCGAGCGATAAAGGGATCCCCCGAACTGGGTGAAGCCCTGCGCCACGGCGAGATGTCGCTGGATCAAGCAGCGGAGATAGCCGTGGCCGCCTCCGCAGCGCCGGCGGCGGTTCCCGGACTGATCGATACCGCCAGAGATGAAGGCTTCCACGTGCTTCGAAATGCGGCGCGCAAGGCCAAGCTCGAGGCCGAGCAGCACCACGGTCTCGCGCAGCGCCAGCACGCGGCACGTTCGAGCCGCTCCTACACAGATGAGCTCGGCATGGTGAACGTCTATCTGCGCTTCGAGCCGCACGTGGGCGCGCCTATCGTTGCTCGGGCGGAGGCCGACGCGCAGAGACGCCACCGCGAAGCGAGAAGGGCCGCTGCAAACGGCAGCGCACCGGCACGCATCGGCGATGTTCTGACGGGCGCCGACCAGGCATCAGAGGGCGTTACGGTCGAACCTTTCGAGTGCTACCTGGCCGACGCCTACGCCGAGATGCTGTCCGGTTCAGACGTGAAGGGTCCCGCCAAGCGCCCCGAGATGGTGGTGCTCGTGTCGCACGAAGTCGCGAAGCGCGGCTGGAACGATGTTCGTGAGGGTGAAGTGTGCAAGATCCCCGGCGTTGGACCGATCGCCCCCGAACGCGCGAAGGAGATCGCCCAAGATGCATTCCTTACCGGGGTGTCGTTCGACGGCAAAGACTTGAGAAACATCAAACGTTGGACCAGGAACATCCCTGTCGAGGTGCGCCTGGCGTTAGAGCTCGGAGATCCTCCTGGATTCGATGGTGTTCGATGCAAACGCTGCGGCAACCGCTTCAGACCTGAATTCGATCACCGCCATCCGCACGCGGCGGGCGGCGACGCCTCTAACGAGAATCTCGACCCGCTCTGCTATCACTGCCACGTCGATAAGACGGAGGAGGACCGCAAGGCCGGCTGGTTCAGACCTCCGGAACCATGAACTCGTTCGCCATCTTCCCAGTCGGATCATTCCGAGCTCTAGCAGATAGATGCCGAAGGCGAGACTAGATGCCTCCGAACCGGCGTTCACGCCCGGCGTAGTCCTTTATGGCTCCGAAGAGAGCTTGGCGATCGAAGTCCGGCCACAAGGTCTCGGTGAAATACAGCTCGGCGTAGGCACTCTGCCAGAGAAGGAAGTTGCTCAGCCTGTACTCGCCCGAGGTGCGGATCAATAGATCGACATCGGGCACATCGGGTGCGTAGAGGTTGCTCGCGATGTCTCCCTTCGCGGCGGCATCTTCGAGCTCCGCCCGGCCCCCATAGTTGAAACAGACGAGGAGCTGCATGCCGGTGTTGCTTCTCGTCATCTCTTCGGCGGCAGCGAACTCGTCCAGGACATCTTGCGGAACCGGATCGGTCCTGCCTATCCGCCGGATGCGGACGTTGCGTTCGTGAAGGTCGTCCCGCCGGATGCGGATCAGCTCGCGGTTGAAGTTCATGAGGAAATCGATCTCGGCCTGCGGTCGCGCCCAGTTCTCGGTCGAGAAGGCGTACACGCTGAGGTACCCGATACCAACCTCGATGGCTCCTTCGACGACGTCGAACAGGGCCCTCTCGCCTTGCTCGTGGCCTCTCGTCCGATCGAGGCCGCGCGCTTCGGCCCAACGTCCGTTGCCGTCCATGATGATCGCGATGTGCTTGGGGAGCCGGTCGGGAGGGACTATCTGCATGCGCCGAAACTAAACGGCGCGCAGCATCTGCAAGGACTTGAGCGGTCGCTCGAGGTGATATTCGGTGTATCGCCTAAGGATGTGTGTCACCTCTTCGACGAGAGGTTGCTCCACGGGGAAGCCGAAGTCGTCGCTGAGCAACCGGCGCAGAAGCACGAGCCGATCGGGCGCCACCCCGGTCGCATCCGGATCATCGAGCCAGCAGCTCTCGCAGATCGCTCCGCCCAGCGCCGCGGAGAATCCTCCGAGGAAGGCGGGCTCTCCGCATCCGGCGCAGGTCTTCAGCTCGGGATGGAATCCGGTGATCGACAGGAGCTTCACCATGAAGGCGGGAAGGACGCTAGGCCCCCGGCCGTCTGAGAGCGCCGATAGACCTGCAGCCAGCAACGAGTAGACCGGGCCGGCGGATTCCCTGTCTGGGGTGATCTTCTCGACCATCTCTGCCATCGCGCCGGCCGAGGCGATCGTGTCGAAATCCCGTTGCAGACCCGCGTTCGACGCGACCACGTGAGCGCCGGTCACCGTGTCGAGGTCCTTGCGGCCCCGGTAGATCAGAAGATCGACCCGGGTGAAAGGCTCGAGGCGTCCTCCGAACCGGCTCTTGGTCTTGCGAACCCCCTTGGCGACGGCTCGGATCTTGCCGTTGTCGCGCGTGAAGACCGTGAGGATGCGGTCTGCTTCCCCCAGTTTGATGGTCTTGAGGACGATCCCCTCGTCGCGGTAGAGGCCCGGCATAGGACCTCTCAATGTAGGCCCGGCATGCTCCTTGGAGCCGGATTTTCCGGGAGGGGAATGGCTCGTATATCGATCCGATTCGAGGTGGGAATCGGTTAGGCGATGCCTATGCGGAGGTTGCGGATCTTGGTGGCCCCGCCCTCTTCGATCTCGTCGAAGGTCACGCGCTGGCCGGGCCGCAGGAAGCGGAACATCGAGGTCTCCATCGAGGCCGGGTCGATCTCCCAGGTCTTCTCTCCGTCGTCGGCCAGCATCACTCCGGTCTTGGTGAGCGAGTCGTACGACTTAACGGTTCCTTGCGGCATCTGTCTCCTATCGAAAACAACCGGACTATTCGGAATCCGGCCACAGGGGGCCCCGGACCGCCCAGAAGGATAACGCTCCGAAACCGAACAGGATCAGTAGGTCCCAGGCGATCCCGGCCCCCACGGCCCCTTCCAAGCCCGGCTTGAGGGCGTTGACGGCATAGGTGGACGGCAATATCGCTTTGAGGGGACCGAGCCAGGCCGGGATCGTCTCGGCCGGGAGGATCCCGAGGAAGAGCACCGCCATCATCGCGAAGTTCGAGTACATGCCTGCGAGTTGCTCGTCGGGCGCCCCGAACCCGATGGCCACGCCGATGCCGGCGAGGGCGAACGATCCCATCACCCACACCGGGATCGCGGCCCACAGGGCCGCGGCCGACAGATCGAACATCAACGCACCCAGCGACAGCACGATCATCAGACCCGGAAGGGCGAACACGGCGAACGAGACGAGCACGGCACCCACGACCGCTCCTCTCGACACCGGAAGCGTCGAATAGAAGTCGATCGCCCCGCTCTCCTTCAGTGTTGCGACCCGCTGAGCCAACATCACGATGGCAGTCATGGCGATGGCCAGCACCGCGTTCCCGGCCACGACCTGAGCACCGAACTCGGCCACCTGAGCCTCGTCCATGATCGCCCGCATCAGGACGGCGATCCCCAGAGGCATCGCCGACGACACGATCAGATAGGGCCGCCAGGAGGTTCGAACCCGTGCCATCTGCATGCCCAGAAGCACGTTGAAGCGGCCGGTGCGACTGATCGTCATGCTGCTGCTCATACGTCGGCCTCTTCGATCGAGCGGCCGCCGAACTCCAGATAGACGTCTTCCAGGGTCGGAGTGACGAGACGAACGTCTTCGAGAGCGTCCTGACCGACGGACGTGATGAGCTTCTCGAGGCTCCGGATCGCGTCGTCGGCCGGCACCCAGGCGCTGATGTGCCTCCCCCGGACCCGGCTCTCTCCCGGGATGTCGCGCGCCACGGCCAGGGGGTCGATCTCGACGCCTTCCGCGATCACGGCTTCGATCCGGGTGCGGTGGGCGAGGTCGGCCTTCAGCTCTGCTGGCGTTCCACCGGCCACGATGCGACCGCGATCGAGGATCGCGACGCGGTCCAGAGCGCGCTCCGCCTCCGCCACATCGTGCGTAACCAGGATGACCGTCGAACCGGTGGCGCAGCGAGCCGCGATCAGATCCCAGATCTTCTGCCGAAGGGCGACATCGATGTCGGCCGTGGGTTCGTCGAGGATCATCACGGGCAGGTGCCCGGCGAAGGTCATCCCCAACTGGACGAGGCGCTTCTGGCCCCGGACAGCTTGCGTATCTGGCGATCCCGTATCGATGCGATCTGCAACACCGACAGCAACTCCTCGGTCTCGTTCTCGGCGTGGGGTCGACCGAGGCCACGCAGCATCCCGGTCCAGCGGATCGCCTCCGCCACCTTGAGCTCCCCGAGGCTCAGCGCACTCTGAGGGAGGTATGCCACGGTCCGGCCGAGGCGACGGTCCGACGAGGTGGTGACCACCTCTTCGAACAGACGAACCTCCCCACTGGTCGGGGCCATGAGACCCACCAGCTGCTTGACGAGTGTCGACTTCCCGGCCCCGTTGGGACCGAGCAGTCCGAAAGCTTCACCCGCCTGCACGACGAACGAGATGTCGTCGTTGGCGAGGACGTTCGGCTTGGCGTACCGCTTGGTGAGATGTCGAACCTCGTATGCGGGAGGCCTCATCCGATGATCTCCTGGGTGAACCCGAGCCTCTCGAGAGCGTGGGCGCGCCGCTGCCAGTCCTTCTCGACCTTCACACGGAGATC
>JBKHYB010000080.1:0-6844 GCA_046565725.1 Actinomycetota bacterium | reverse complement strand
CTCGTCGATCTTTGTTCGGAGCGTCTCCTGTGGGTCCTGCTCGGTGATGCCACTCAAAGCGAAGACGATCTCTCTGATCGGCCAGAAAGTTATGCCCTCGCCATAAGGGAGGCACCTCCCCGAGACGACCAGGACATCGTCGAGGTTCCCGGTGGCCTCGGAAACCAGCCGGGACTTCCCGACGCCGGCAGCGCCAAGAACGGTTACGAGTTGCGGCGCCGACCCACCTTTGAGGCCAGCGATGGCTTCCCTCAAGAGAGCGAGTTCTGTCTGTCGACCGATCAGTTCTGAGCGTTCGCTCAGGGGCCGGGTACTCCTGGCCGACACGGCTGTAACCCGGAACGCAGATAGGGGCTCTGCCTTTCCTTTCAGGTCGAGGGGGATCGGGCCCTCCAGTGTCGCCAGGCCGTGGATCATCCGCGAGGTGGTGGGACCGATCAACACATCTCCGGGCTCCCCCGCCTGTTGGAGCCGAGCAGCCGTGTTGACGGCATCTCCCGTCACCATGGCCTCACCCGTGCCGCCGCTCGATGCGATGACTTCCCCCGTGTTCACGCCGATCCGTACTGCGAGGGCGCCGTCACCCAGTTCAGCGTTGATCTTTGCGACGGCAGCATGGATGTCGGTGGCCGCTCTGACAGCTCTCACGGGGTCGTCTTCGTGGATCTGCGGGATACCGAAGACCGCTACGACGGCATCGCCTATGAACTTCTCGACGATCCCGCCATGTCGTTCGATCGCTTCCTTGGCATCGGCGAAATAGTGCTGCATCAGCAGCCTTACTACCTCCGGGTCTTCCCTCTCCCCCAGAGAGGTGGAGCCGACCACGTCGCAGAAGAGGACGGTGACCGTTTTGCGTCTCTCGTTCGACGCATCGGCGCGCGCCAGCGACGCGCCACACGCTAGGCAGAAGGAGGCGTGCTCCGGATTCTCGGCCCCACAGGTTTGACAGATCCGCACCTTGTCAGCCTAGAGCCCGTCGTACGTCGGGCACCAGAGGGCCAAGTAGAGAAAGGCCCCCGGTTTGGGGGCCTTTCTCGTTTTCCGCGCTCTAGATGTCCCCTATAGGGGGGTCGATTCTTGTTAGGAAACTAGATGTCGTAGTAGAGGTGGAACTCGTAGGGGTGGGGGCGCAGGCGCAGAGCGTCGACCTCGTGCTTGCGCTTGTAGTCCACCCACGAGGTGATCACGTCTTCCGTGAAGACCCCGCCCTCGAGCAGGTAGTCGTGGTCCGCCTCCAACGCGTCGAGCGCCTTGTCGAGCGAGTCCACCACCTGCGGGACGTTGGCGAGCTCCTCGGGCGGCAACTCGTAGAGGTCCTTGTCGACCGGGTCCGGCGGCTCGATCTTGTTCTTGATCCCGTCCAGGCCCGCCATCAACATCGCCGAGAAGGCGAGGTAGGGGTTGCAGGCCGGGTCCGGGCAGCGGAACTCGATGCGCTTCGCTTTCGGCGACTTCGAGTAGGCCGGGATCCGGACGGCGGCGGAACGGTTGCGCTGGCTGTAGACCAGGTTGACCGGAGCTTCGTAGCCCGGGACGAGTCGCTTGAAGCTGTTCGTCGTCGGGTTGGTAAGCGCCAGTAGCGAGTCGGCGTGAGCCAGGAGCCCACCGATGTAGTACCGGGAGATGTCCGAGAGCTGGGCGTAACCCAACTCGTCCCACATCAGCGTTTCGCCGTCCTTCCACAGGCTCTGGTGGACGTGCATCCCCGAACCGTTGTCCTGGAAGATCGGCTTCGGCATGAACGTCACGGTCTTCCCGTGAGCCATGGCGACGTTCTTGACCACGTACTTGTAGAGCATGAGGCGGTCGGCCATCTCGAGCAGCGGACCGAAGCCCATGTCGATCTCGCTCTGACCGGCCGTTCCAACCTCGTGGTGATGAACCTCAACGGGGATCCCCAGCTCGCGCAGGGTCAACACCATCTCGGACCTGAGGTCCTGGTAATGGTCCATCGGCGGGACGGGGAAGTAGCCCTCCTTGTAGCGCGGCTTGTAGCCCTTGTTGCCGCCCTCTTCCTCGCGACCGGAGTTCCATGCTCCTTCGACCGCGTCGATGTAGTGGTACGAGGAGTGCTGGTTCTGGTCGAAGCGGATGCCATCGAAGACGTAGAACTCGGCCTCGGGTCCGAAGTAAGCGATGTCGGCGATACCGGTTCCCTTGAGGTAGTCGGTAGCCTTGCGAGCGATGTAACGAGGATCGCGGGAGTAGAACTCACCGGTGATCGGATCCTTGACGTAAGCGTGGATGATCAGCGTGGGGTGCTGACGGAACGGATCCATCACGGCGGTCTCGGGGTCCGGTACCAGGATCATGTCGGATTCCTGGATCTCCTGGAAACCCCGGATCGAGGATCCGTCGAATCCGAGTCCTTCCTCGAAGACCTCCTCGGTGAACTCATCGAACGGCACGGAGAAGTGCTGCATGAGTCCGGGAAGGTCCGAGAAGCGGATGTCGACGAACTTGGCTCCGTGCTGTTGTCCGAGCTTCAGGACGTCGGATGGGCTTGCTGCCACTGCTCCTCCTCTTTGGGTTGCGGGCACCGGCACCACGTCGTGCCCCTGTAGACGACCACCCTAAGGCGAGGCGGTTTCCCCGCGGTTTCGGGTTTGTTACGCCCCGGTAACGAACCCCGTTTTCTAGTCGGAATCTGGTCGATTATCGACCAGTTCGTTCCCCGGAAATCGGCTCAGCGAGCCAACCAGTCGGCCAGGCGCTGCGCCTCCTCGTCGTAGGCCGACTCGAGGCCGTCGACGATCCAGCCCTCGACCTTGCCCCCGTACAGCGGCACCTTCACCCTGACCTTGCCGGTGACGTGGCGGATCGTGCCGTTCTTCGAGGGCTTGAGTTCGGTGGTGCCGCGGGCCTCGAGCAGGTCGGCAGCGATCTCCGGTTCGATGTGCCATTCCCAGACCATCGCCTCGGGGTCCCAGCGAGCGACCTCCACCCAGGCGGGGTCGCCGTCGCCGATGAAGCGCTTGGCCGGCCCGGAAATGTCGATGTCGAGGATGCAGCGGGTCCGTCTGATCACGGCCTCGCCATCCGGATCCTGCGAGAGGACCTCCCGGCCGGCGAGGCGACCGACGTCTGCGAGCGAGGCTTGGAAGTCGAGGTCGAGTATGGCTTCGGCCACCTCGGACACGTCGGCTTCGAACTCGTGCGCCATCTCGAATTCCATGAGCCCAGAGGATAGCCGCCCGGGGGGCCCGATCCCTCGTGGAGCCTTCGGAGGATGGGGCATAGGTAGAACTGGCCATCTCAGTACTAGTCCGCCTGACGTAGAAATAGGCAAATCGCCTCATTCCCCATCGGCACCGAAAGGGCTTGAATCACTACCAGACTAGATACACAAGACTGTGGCTTGGGGGCAAGCGATGACTGCGAAGCAGTTAACGGCTGTCGACCTGAGGGTCGTCGATGAGCGAACAGAGAACCTTGCGGGCGTCGTGGAATCACTCGCCTATGCGGTCGAGATCAAGGATCCCCATACCGGCCAGCACATGTTCCGCACCGCCATGTTGGCGTCCGCCTGCCTCGAACAGATCGACTACGAGCTCTCCCTCGACGAAGACGTCGGTTACGGGTTCCTCCTTCACGACGTCGGCAAGATCGGGGTCCCAGACCACATCCTCCGCAAGCCGGGTGAGTTGACCGGCGACGAGTGGAGCATCATGAAGACTCACCCGGAGATGGGGGCTCGGATCGTTCGCCCGATGGGTTTCGCTCAAAGCACCATCGACGTGATCGCCTACCACCACGAGCGTTGGGATGGGCGGGGCTATCCGTACGGATTGGAAGGCACGGAGATCCCTCTGGCGGCCCGCGTCTTCTCGGTGGTGGACACCTACGATGCCCTTACCTGTGAACGTCCCTACCGTCAGGCTCTACCCAAGGACGTCGCGCTGCATCACATCTCACTCGGTGCCGGAACCCAGTTCGACCCTGTGGTAGTGGCCAGCTTCATCTCCACCATCATCTAGATCGAACTCGGGAGCCGTTAGGGTTCCCTCCGTGAAGAGGGTCATGCTGATCGTCAATCCCAAAGCGGGATCGGCTTCGCCCCGAACCCGTGACGTGATCGTGCGCGCGCTGCAGAGCGACTTCAAGTTGGAAGCCCACGAGACGGCTCGTCGCGAGCATGCGATGGAGCTCTCGGCCGAGGCCGTGGACCGTGATTTCGAAGCAGTCCTGGCGTTCGGTGGTGACGGGACGATCAACGAGGTGGCCCAGCCACTGGTCGGAAGCGAGGTGGCGCTGGGGATCATCCCCGGTGGTTCGACCAACGTGATGGCTCGCTCGCTGGGTATGCCGTCTGATCCGGTCGAAGCAACGTCGTTCGTGTCCGAGCATCTGCGGCGGGGGACCAAGCGGCGCATCGGCGTCGGCCGCATCAACGAGCGGTACTTCCTGTTCTCTGCGGGGATGGGGCTCGATGCCGAGGTCGTCCGGCGCGTTGAGGAGCACGTTCGCCGCACCGGTCGCAAGAGCGAATGGACGTTCATACGCCACGCCCTAGCGGCAGGCTCGACCGAATACAGGGGGGCCGAACAGTGGCTCCGTACCGTCGTGGGCGACGAGGACCCGTTCGACGGGGTTCTGGGGATCTGCTGCAACGCCTGGCCCTTCACCTATTACCGGAAGTGGCCCGTGGATGCTTGCCCCCAAGCGCGCCTCGACGCTCGGCTCGACCTCCTGGTCTTCACGAAGATCCGCACGGCGACGATCCCCCGCATCATCCGGTCGCTGTTCTCGGGAGGGGGCCACATCAAATGGCGCAACACCCGCTACTTCCACGACATCCCGGCCCTCACCTGGACCGCCGCGATCCCCAAGCCGGTCCAGGTCGACGGCGACTACATCGGCAACTGGACCTCAGCCTCCCTCACCCACCTCCCCGACGCCCTGGACCTCCTCGTCTAACCGTTTCCTAACAAGATCTGACCCCCCTCTAGGGGACTTTCTCGGCGCGGAAACCGGTACGTCGAGGGGCGGGGCCGGGAATGTCTTCGGCCCCTGTACCCTTGTGGAGTAGCAGAGGCGGCTTTCCGCCGGTACTTGCCGCCCGCACCTGTAGAAGGAGAGAGATCCCGCATGTCCATGCCCACCCAGGAGCAGATCTCCGAGGTCCTCGGACAGATCCAGGACCCCGAGCTTCATCGGGGGCTCAACGAACTCAACATGGTCCGGAACATCGCCATCGAGGGCGACAAGGTCGGCGTGTTGATCGCCCTGACGATCCCGGGCTGCCCCTTGAAGGACTACTTCCACCAGGTCATCCCGGCGAAGCTGAAGGAAGCGTTCCCGGCGATATCCGAGGTGGAGGTGCAGTTGACCTCGATGACCGAGGAAGAGCGTCAAGCCCTCGTCGGCTCCTTGCGTAAGGAGACCCCGGCCCCCTTCGCCCGCGCCGATTCCTCCACCCAGGTGATCGCGGTCGGGTCCGGTAAGGGTGGCGTCGGGAAGTCGACGACAACCGTGAACCTCGCCGCAAGTCTCGCCAAGCAGGGATACAAGGTGGGCTTGCTCGACGCCGACGTGTGGGGCTTCTCTATCCCGAGGATGTTCGGTGTTCACGAGCGTCCGACGATCGTCGAAGACATGATCATGCCGCCGGAGATGTTCGGCGTGAAGATCGTTTCGATAGGTCTCTTCACTCCCGAGGACAACCCCGTCGTGTGGCGTGGGCCGATGCTCCACAAGGCGTTGCAGCAGTTCCTTAACGACGTTCACTGGGACGATCCGGACTACCTGCTGATCGATCTCCCGCCGGGCACCGGTGATGTGTCGATCTCGATCGCGCAGTTCCTGCCGGGCGCATCGATGGTCATCGTGACCACACCCCAGGCGGTGGCCGAGAAGGTCGCGCAGCGTGCAGGATTCATGGCCGAGAAGACCGGCCTGAAGGTTGTCGGGGTTGTCGAGAACATGAGCTTCTTCCGTGGCGACGACGGAAAGGCTTACGACATCTTCGGGAGCGGAGGTGGGCAAGAACTGGCCGATAAGTTGAACGTGCCCCTGCTCGGTCAGATCCCGATCGACCCGAAGCTCCGCGAGCTTGCCGACGTCGGTGCCCCGATAGTCCTGCAGGTTCCCGATTCTGAGGTCGCCGAAGCACTCGACAACTCCGCGAAGGAACTCACCAACCTGTTGCCGCCCAAGCCGAAGTCCACCAAACGGATCAACCTTCCGTTGATGACCTCTGGCGGCGGCCACGGGCACCACCACCACTGAGAACGGCCAAGGAGGGGTTCTGAGCCGTGGCGATGACAGAGGCGTTATCGCTGGAGACGGTCGACCGCATCGGCGGTTCGGTCGATCAGGTCGGCGCGGAGGAACGCGCCGCCTCGCTCTCCAAGCGTTCGATAAAGAAAGAGTCGAAGATGTGGGCGCTGGAGCTGGCGCTCCGCTGCGTGGACCTCACCACTCTCGAGGGCCAAGACAGCCCCGGCAAGGTGAGGCAGCTCGCGAGCAAAGCGGTTCGTCCCGACCCTTCCCGTCCCGAGATCCCGAGCGTTGCAGCCCTATGCGTGTACCCGCGCCTCGTTCCGGTCGCCAAGCAGGCGCTCGCCGGCTCGAGCGTCAAGGTGGCCAGCGTCGCGACGGGTTTCCCCTCCGGTCAGATGGCCGAGGACCTGAGACTCGAAGAGATCCGTAGGGCCGTCGCCGATGGCGCCGACGAGATCGACAACGTCATCTCCCGCGGGGCGTTCCTCGCCGGTGACGAGCAGGCGATCTTCGACGAGGTTGCGGCGGCCAAAGAAGCCTGTGGCGAGGCACATCTGAAGGTCATCTTGGAGACGGGCGAGCTCGGTACGTACGACCGGGTGCGTCGGGCATCGCTGAT
>JBKHYB010000079.1:0-6889 GCA_046565725.1 Actinomycetota bacterium | reverse complement strand
GCGGCTCGGCAGTTCCTTCACATGGTCGAGCGCGTCCAGGCCCAGCTTGGTGATGTTGTCGTAGGTCAACAGGACCCGTTCGGGCCTCAGCGGATGCTGGGGGCCGAAGTCATAGGTCTTGGCAATGTCTTCGACGGTGACCAATCCGACGGTGGGCTGAGGGCTCTCGTCCATCCCCAGACGCTACCCGACCCGAAGTTTTCCTATCCCTGCAGCGATCCTCGGCACTTATAGGAAAACTTCGCACGGTTCAGTGCTCCTCGGGTTCCTCGTCCCAGGCGGCTTCGTCGAACTCCTCGAAGTCCTCGTCGATCTCCATGTCGAGGGCGTCTTCCTCGGCGTGTTCCAGAAGGTCGCGGGCCCTCTCGGCGTCCTGGGGGCGCACGTAGATCTGGAACTCACCCATGGCGCCCACGTTGGTGGGATACATGCCGCTCATCCCCGACGTGGCTACGTAGCACTCGATCCCCGAGCCTTCGAGGATCGAACGGAACAGATCCGCCCGGGGCGGCCCGCCTCCGCCTGAGTACACCAACTCCGGTGCGTCGTTCATGCGAGCACCCTAACGCGCGACGGCTCTGCCTATCCTGAGGGCATGAACCCACTCGTCGCTGATCTCCAGCGGATCGCAGGAAGTCGGCATGTGCTGACCGACGACGTCATGGGCTACGAGAGGGACTGGACCGGTCGTTACCGAGGGCGAACGCCTGCAGTTGTGCGGCCCGGCTCGACCGCCCAGGTAGCCGACGTCCTCCGTTACTGCGACCAGCGCTCGATCGCGGTCGTTCCGCAAGGTGGGAACACCGGACTGGTCGGAGGTGGGGTTCCCTGCGAAGGCGAGATCGTGCTGTCCACGACGCGGCTCGGAGGGTTCTCGGTTCGCGACGACTACCTTCTCGTCGGGGCCGGTGTGACGCTGGGTGAGGCTCAGACACATCTCGCGCCACACGGCCGAGAGGTTCCTGTCGATCTCGGAGCGCGGGACTCCGCGACGCTCGGTGGCATGACCTCGACGAACGCAGGAGGCAACATGGCGTTCCGGTTCGGGCGCATGTCGCATCTGGTTGTCGGAGCGACCGTCGTCACCGCGGGGGGCGACATCCTCACGGGCGATGAAGCCGTGTGGCTCTCCGTCGGCCTGGAAGGGACGGGATCAGTGGTGGCAGAGGTCACGTTGCGAACGCGGCCGCTCCCTCGTTCGAAAAGGACCGCTTTGGTTCAACTGGATTCGGCCGAGGAAGTGGTGACGGTCGCGGCGTCTCTCAGGGAAGTGGCGCCGGAACTCGTGGCGGCGGAGTACATGGCATCAGCGACCGTGCGTCTGGTCGCGAGCGTCCTCGAACGGCCGGTTCCGCTGGACATCACGAGAGGCCATCTGTTGCTGGTCGAGATGGAGGATCTTGACGACGACGCCTTAGGTGATGCGTTGGCAGCGTCGGGCGTGCGTGACGTCCTCATCGCCCAGGACGACCGACAGCGGGCGGGGTTGTGGCGGTTGCGCGACCACCTGACCGAGGCGCTCCAGGTCGCCGGGCCTCCGTTGAAGCTCGACGTGCGCGTTGCCACCGACCGTGTTGCCGACTTCCTCGCCTGGTTGGAGGAGCAGGACGCCCCTCACGTCTTCGGGCACATCCTCGAAGGCAACCTGCACGTGAACATCACCGGGCTTCCTCCCGAAGAACACCACGGGACGGCTCGTCGGATCATCGCTGCCGCCGTTGAGTATGGGGGCCGGGTAGCGGGCGAGCATGGGATCGGGAGGACGAAAGCGCCGCTGCTGGATCTGGAACCGGAGAGGGCGGCGATCGAACGGTTCCATTCGATGAAAGCTCGCTTCGACCCCAACCGGATCTTGAATCCGGCTCTCACCGTCCCGATCTACGAGATCGCCTAGGTGTCCTGACCTGCAGCGAGCTCTTGTGAACGTTCCATCGCGGCCTGGATCGCATTGAGAAACGCCGCACGCACTCCAGATTGTTCGAGAACCTTGATCGCGCGCGTTGTGGTCCCTCCCGGGGAGGTCACCATCTCGCGGAGTTCGACGGGATGCATGTGTTCGTCGCGCAGCAACTTAGCGGAGCCGAGCATCGTCTGGATCACTAACTCGGTCGAAACCTCGCGAGAGAGGCCGAGCAGTATGCCCGCTTCGATCATCGCCTCGGCGAGCAGCGCGAAGTAGGCGGGTCCCGAACCGGAGATCGCCGTCACCGCGTCAAGATAGTTCTCGCCGACCGAGACCACGCGTCCAACGTGGCTCAGAACGTCGACCGCACGCTTGAGGTGCGCCTCGTCGGTATGGCGGCCTCCGGCGACACCGGCCATGCCTTCATGCACGACCGAAGGGGTGTTGGGCATCGCCCTGACGACCGGGACATCGTTGGTGAATCGCGCTTCGATCGCGGCGGTGGGGATCGCGGCCACTACCGATAGGACGGTCTGATCGGGTCCGACGTGGTCCGAGATCTGTCCGAGCAGCGTGTCGATATCCTGCGGCTTGCAGGCGACGACGATGACCTCGGCCCCCTCAACCGCGGCCGCGTTATCGAGCGTCGTCTCGACCCCGTAGGCCTGACGGAGCTCTTCGAGGCGCTCCTCTCGGCGGGCGGTGACCGTTATGTCTGCGGACTGCCTCCAGCCGGACGCGACCAGCCCGGCGACCAGAGCCTCGCCCATCTTTCCGCATCCCAGCACAGCCAGTTTCGTCATGGGTATCAATATGATGGCAGCAAAACAGACCCCGTATGGCAACGATGCCGAGGAGGCCGCCCCTTGATAGGAAGAACCCTGCTGTGGGCTTCCGAGAAACCCAAGATCCAGAAGATGATCACGGAGGGCCGCTTCACGAAACCCGTGGTCGAGCGCTTCGTGGCGGGCGACCGCCTGGACGATGCGATCGACGCTATCCGCAAGCTCAACTCCCAGGGGATCAAGGGCATCCTCGACCTGCTCGGCGAAGGGGTGACCGATCCCGACGGCGCGCAGGCAGTGGCCGACGAATACCTCGAGTCGATCAAGCGCATCGAGGAGACCGGCATCGATACGACGGTGTCCGTCAAGCTCACGCAGCTCGGGCTCGCGTTCGATAAGGGTGCCTGCATCGACCACCTCCGCAGGCTCGCGGCCGAAGCGACGGCCGTGGGCACCTACATCGAGATCGACATGGAGCAGAGCGACTACGTCGTCGACACGATCGACGTGTACCGGGTGCTGCATGCGGACTTCCCGGACCTGAGGATCGCGATCCAGGCTTACCTGCGGCGCACGCCGGTGGACCTCGAGACGATGAGCAGCCTCAAGCCCAAGGTCCGACTGGTCAAGGGCGCCTACGCGGAGCCGGAGGAACTCGCATTTCAGAAGAACGGCGAGATCGACCAGCAGTACCGCTTCCTCACGGAATGGTTGTTCGATCGGGGAACCGATCCGGCGATCGCGAGCCACGACGAGAAACTCATAGACCACGCCAAACGCATCGCCTCGGCGCGGGGACTCGACAAGAAGAGTTTCGAGATCCAGATGCTTTACGGGATCCGGCGCGATCTGCAGGAGAGGCTCGCAGCGGATGGCTACCGCGTGGCGACCTACGTTCCGTTCGGGTCGGCCTGGTATCCCTACCTGATGCGACGGATGGCCGAGCGTCCCGCGAACGTGAAGTTCTTCCTGCGCGCTTTCCTCGGCAAGTAAGCCGCCATTTTCCGCGCGTCCAAATGGCTCTATAGCAACCACATTTCGACGAAGAATGGGGTTGTATGGCGACCATATTTCGACGAAGAAAGTGGTCCCAGTGGTCTGGGGGATCGGACCCCGTGCACTTCCCCACGCACGAGGGCCTCTCCACTCAGATCACTGGGACCGGTTGCGAAACATAGCGACCGAAGTGGTGTCGGTCAACGCGACGAAAGTGCAGGTAGACCTAAAGAATCCCTGGTCAGGGCCCTGTGGATTTCTTTCGCGCATCTCTCAACAGGTGCAGGCTTCGGGGGCCCTCTCTTCGACCAGACATTCGTAGAGACCGACAAGGCTCTCCGCAGTGGCCTTCTACGAATAAGGGAGAGAAGCCTCGCGTGCGGCCCGAGAGAACGCCTCACTCTTTGCAGGATCCCGCACCAACTCGGCGATCCGGGCCGCGAATAGATCCGGGTCCCGCGTCGGGAGGACGAAGCCGGAGATCCCATCTCTCACGGCGTTGCTCGGCCCCACCGCGTCCGTTCCCACCACCGGCGTGCCGCTGGCCTGTGCCTCTAGAACGGTGAGACCGAAAGATTCCGAATACGAGCAGACGAGGGCCACGTCGGCCGCTCGATAGAGGTCGACGAGGGTCGCATGCGGCTGGGGACCTCGGAACATCACGTTGTCCGCGAGACCGAGACGTTGCGTGAGATCACCTAACCGGGTGAGCTCGTCCTCGCCTCCGGGCCCGCTGGCTCCCCCGACGATCACCAGCAAGGGCTCGGCCTGGGGGAACGACTTCCTTAGGGCTGCGGTCGTCTCGATCGCGAGTTCTAGGCCTTTCAGTTTCTGTATCCGGCCAACGCTCACGAGGATGGGGCGGTCCAGCGGAAGTCCTAGGCGCTTCCGGGCCTCGGTGCGGTCTCCGGGCGAGAAGAGTTCGTGATCCACGCCGGGAGGCAGGGTCTTCAGACGATCATGGGGAGCGCGGTACATACAAGCCAGCGCCTCGTACTCATCATCGGTGGATGCGATCAGAACGTCGGCAGCTTCGATCACCTCTTGTTCACCCCGCTCCCTCGATTGCGGTTCGGGGAAGTCTCCGGGAGCCAAGGTCGCGTTCTTGACCTTCGCCAAAGTGTGGAACGAGTGGACGAGAGGAACGTTCCATGTAGATGCCAGGGCTCTACCGACAACACCCGACTGCCAGTAATGGGAATGGATGACGTCGTAGGACACCCGCTGAGCGAGGGCGAAGGCTCGGACCGATGCGACGAAACCGTCCAGGTGATCCGGGAGCTCGTGCTTGCTCAGAGGCGTCCGGGGGCCAGACTCGATCGGGATCACACGAACACCCTCGGAGAGCTCCACGGTCCGGTCGAAAGGCGATACGGCCCGAGTGAATATGTCGGTCCGCACGCCGGATGACGCCAATGCGGCCGAGAGTTCCCGAACGTAGACGCTCATACCGCCAGCGTCCCCGCTGCCCGGTTCGAGCAGGGGTGAGACGTGATAGGCGATGACCGCTACTCGCTTGACCATGATCGATCCATCGTAGGGAGATTGGTGATCTATCGGTTCAGTACCCGAACATTGTTCAATGGAACCGCCTCGGCCCCCAGTTGATACTTGTAGCGTTCCGGCCCCCGCATGAAATCGAACATCCCCAGACCTCGCTCGATGGAATCCTCGATCAGGTGGGAGACGAGGATCAGACCGGGAGACAGCCGCTTGGCGTCGGGTTCGTAAGCGGAGTTGTAGAGGTAGAAGGTTCCTTCCAGCTCGAAGCCGAAGGTCGTCGCGATCGGAGTATCGCCGATCTCGAGGAAGTCCAGCCGCAGCCAGCCCAACTCGCAGAACGCACGTCCGACGCGCTCGAAGAAGGTAGCTATCTCCGGTCGCATGAAGTGACCCTTGAGACCCTCCGTACCTCGGTGCATCGCCACGAACGTCTTCAGGTCGGCATCGAGCGTTTCGGGGGTGGAACGACGCACCCGGGCGTCGGGATGGTCGCGACCTATCCTCCTCCGCTTGCGCTTCAGCTCATGACGCTCCTTGGCCTCGAGCGACGCCAGGTAGGACTCCCAATCCGGCGGGAGCCTCAACTGTGCGGCGGTTTCCTCTTGGTCGAGCTTGAAGCCGAGATGCGAGATATCGGCGCGCTCTGCGAGGTATTCAGCGAAGTGCCAGGGCACGGGCATGTTGTGTCCGTCGAACTCGTCCCATCCGATCTCTCCCGCAGCCAGCCAGCCGACGAGTGCTTCCGCAACCGCATAGCGGTCCGGTGGCGCGCAGAGGGGGCCGAGGTAATCGGTGAGATCGATACCCCCGATGAACCGCAATACCCGCCGGCCGTCCTCGGGCTTCACGTACAGAGGGACGATGCCGAAGGTCCGCCCCTGCCGCTCCATCTCTAGGACGAGCAGCTCCTTGCCGGCCCCGAATTCCTCCCACCAGAGGCGGTTCCACTCGGGCGTGGAGAAGACGTGTCGGTCGGGGTCGCTCTCGACCAAGCGCTGCCACGGCTCGCCGTCGAAGATGCCGGGGTCGCTATGGAGCGTCACTGAAGCGGTCATGGTGATGGTCACGGTAGTCGAAACATCCAGGTTGTCCTGCAGATTCCCTCGCGGGAAGGGCCCGCCGCTAGGCGGGCCCTTCCGAACTGATCTCGAGAGACCCTTACGAGGATCCCAGTCTTGAGGACCTAGGAAGCCTTCGCTGTGGTCTTCTTCGCGCGAGAGGTCTTCTTCGCGCTCGACGGCTTCGTCGAAGTGGTCTTGCGGCTCTTGGGCCACGACACCACGTTCACGCCGAAGGCCTTCGTCACGCTCTTGGCAGCATCGGTAGCCTTATCCCTAACCAGTTCGGTCTGGGTCGTAAGCTGCTTACCGGGCTTGCTGTTGCGGACCTTCGTGGAGATCGTGCGACCCCGCTTGACGAAGTCCTTGTAGAGCTTCTCGTTCTTCTTGCGGTCTGCGAGCTTCGTGATGCCCTTCGCCTTGTCGACGGCGAACTCACCGGCACCAACCACTGCGTAGACCAACTCTTGAGCCTTTGCCATGTCCTGATTCACCTCCTTCAGCGCTTCGTTGTGTCGTTACGTAAGGTGACGGGAAGCCGGAGAGGTTCGCCGGACACCGCCGACGCGAACGTCGCCGATGCCCAACGCCGGGTGGGGGGTGAAGAGGGTCGCTCCGCCTTCCCGTCAGGTCTTTGAGTGATC
>JBKHYB010000078.1:4839-6919 GCA_046565725.1 Actinomycetota bacterium | reverse complement strand
CGTGACGGAGATCGAACAGGACGAGAGAACCTCAGCGACGACCAGCACCGCACGCACGCGGCCGCCTTTCGCCCGTGCCGACTGGATCGCGCTGTTCATCCTGATCCTCATCACGTCCTTCCTCCGCTTCGCGAGCCTCTCGGACCCGTCGTCGATGGTCTTCGACGAGATCTATTACGCGAAGGATTCGTGCCTGTACGTCTTCAACTCGGAGAGGTCTGCGAGAAGGCTCCTACCGAGCCCGAGGTGCATCCCACGGTCGGCAAGTGGCTGATCGGGGCGGGCATCAAGGCGTTCGGCTTCGACTCCTTCGGATGGCGCATCGCCCCGGCCGTCGCCGGCATCTTCACCGTGTTGCTGATGTACCTGATCGCCCGAAAGCTCTTCGGTTCATGGATATGGGCAACGTTGGCGGCAGGGCTGCTGGCCTTCGACCCGCTCCATTTCGTGCAATCGAGGATCTCGATGCTGGACATCTTCATCCCGCTGTTCGGACCGGCGGCGATCCTGTTCACCCTTCTGGATAGGGACCGGATCCTTGAAGCCGAGGACGCGGGGTCGTGGCCGCAACGACGTCTGACCGGACGTCCCTGGCGTATCGCTGCAGGTGTGGCAGGTGGCCTCGCTCTCGCCACCAAATGGACCGGGGGTTTCTACCTCGCCCTTGCCATCATCCTGGCGTTCGCGTGGGAGGTCGCGGCACGGCGGGGCGCCCCCAAGGCTTTCGGTCGAGCGCTAAGGCAGGAGTGGCTGTCTTTCGCCGTGTGGATGGTGGTCCTTCCGCTTGCCGTTTACACCGCCAGCTACATCGGCCAGATCCACGGGCCGATCTTCACCCCATGGCAAGAGGGATCTTGGGTGCGCGAGTTCCTCGGCCATCACCGCTACATGTGGAACTTCCACATCGGCCTCGACGCGACGCATAGCTACCAGTCACCACCGTGGTCGTGGATCTTGATCAAGCGCCCCGTGTCGTACTACTTCTGCTCCGGCGGCTCCTGTAACCCGCCGATAGCAGAAGGCGACTACTCGGAGATCTTCGCGGTCGGCAACCCCATCGTGTGGTGGACGTCGCTCCTCGCCATCCTCGGCCTCGCCGCGGTCTGGCTACGCAGGCGCAACTACCGTTCTCCCGAGGGCCTGATCCTCGCCGGCGTGCTGTTCACCTACGGGCCGTGGCTCGTCCCGGGAGCGGATCGCAACGCGGTGTTCATCTTCTACCTGCTGCCGACGCTGCCGTTCATGATCCTCGCCCTCGTCTATTGGATGTACCGGATCAGGGCGTCATGGGAGGGCCGCATCGCCGCCGCGCTGTTCTCCGTAGGAGCGGTCGCGGTGTTCTTCTTCTATCTGCCGCTGCTAACCAAACAGGAGATCCCTCAGCCCCAGTGGCAGAAACGCATCTGGGTCTTCGACAACTGCGACAAGCCTCCCGGCGTGGCGGTCACCACCATCGTCACGGTCACCGAGGACGGCAAGGTGAAGGAAAGCCCGTCGGAGTTCAAGGACAACTCGTCCCTCCCCCCGACAGGCTTCTGCTGGATCTAGATTCCTAGTCGGAATCTGGTCGAAATACGACCAGTTCATTCCCCGGAATCTGGGTATCCCTGCTGGGTCCGGCCGAGGTTACGAGGCCGGACTTACATCTTCGACGGCGAGCAGCTCCACGTCGAAGATCAGGGTCGCGTTCGGAGGGATGACTCCGCCCGCTCCGGCCTTCCCGTAGCCCATCTCGGGCGGGATCGTCAGTTTGCGAACGCCGCCGACGCGCATGCCCTCGAATCCTTCGTCCCAGCCCTTGATGACCATCCCCGCTCCGAGCACGAACTGGAACGGTTGGTCACGATCCTTGGACGAGTCGAACTTGGTGCCGTCTTCGAGCGTGCCGGTGTAGTGAACGGTGATCAACTTGCCTTCAACCGCCTCGTCGCCGTCGCCACACTCGAGGTCCTCGATCTTCAAACCATCCTCCGTCGTCTCGGGCTCCTCGAAGCACTGCGCATCTTCAGCGGCTGCCGCATCTTGATCCGCCTCTTCGCCGGAACCGTCTTCGCTCCCGCACGCGGCCAGAGCCAACACC
>JBKHYB010000078.1:0-4829 GCA_046565725.1 Actinomycetota bacterium | reverse complement strand
TCGGGACAGACTACCCGGCCCCCGATCAGGGAAGGTTGGAACCGCCGAGGGGGATGTAGGAACTCTTGCGCAAGGGCAGACGCAACGCGAATCGAACCGATCCACCCGACGAACCTGCGGTCAAGCTCCCCTCCATAGCTCGGGCGATCCGAGAAGCGATATAGAGACCCAGGCCCACACCCGAGGAGGTCGCGTCGGCTCCTCTCTGGAACGGCAAGAAGAGATCTCTGAGGTCCCCTTCGGGCAACGCTCCTTCGTTCTGAACCCAGAAAGAGATCGAATCTCTGTCGAGTTCGGCTCCAACGAGGATCGGGGAAGACGGGGGTGAGTGCGAAAGGGCGTTCTCGATCAGGATGCCGATGATCCGCTCGATCGAGCCGGCCGCGACCTCCAGGGCCACCTCTGGCACTTCGTGCACCTTCACCCTGAAGCTGTGCTCGAAACCCTTCACGGCCTCGGCCATCAGCTCAGGGAGCGAGATCTGGACGAGCGTCTCGGCAAGCTCGGCCTGAGCGCCCTGCAACAGCTTCTCGATCAGGCGCTGCAGATCCTGCCCTCGCTCCAGTGCCGCATCCAGCAGATCCACTACCGCCTCACTGTCGAGTCTGCCCGGATGTAGCTGCATCGTCCGGATCGCACCCATGATCACGGTAAGCGGCGTCTTGAGCTCGTGGGACACCATGGCAAGGAACATGTCCTTCGAACGCTGCGCCTCTCGCATCGCCTCTACGGTCTTCGCATCCTGAAGAGCGAGGCTGGCGTGCTCGGCGAACGAGATCAGAACTGCTTTCTCTTGCTCGCTGTAGGAACGGTCCTTGCGATAGGACGCAACGACGAGCGATCCGATCGGCTTGCCGTTCTCGTGGACGGGTGAAGCCATCGCGATCTGCAAACGCCTCTCTTTGAACACGTCGAGGCCGTGCGGATCATCGTCGTAATGCTCCATGAGGATGAGACGGTTCTCTAACACCGCTCGGCCCCCGGCACCCTCCCCAACGGGGAGCCTGTGGATCGCGTTCAGATCCTCGGACGACACGCCGGCCGCGGAGAGAGTGATCATCAAGCTTGGGTCCTCCGGATCGATCAGCCGAAGTCCGGACACCTCGCTGTCGAGCAGCTCCGCTGCAGCAGTGGTGATGGAATCGAGAACCTCCTGCAAGGGCTTGCGGTGCGAGATAGAGGATTGGATCCGCGACAGCTTCTCGAGGAGTTCCTGTCGTTCGACGAGGGTCGCCAGCAACCCTTCGATCTCCAAGGTCTGCCGTTCACTCTTCTCGCGCAGTTCCCTTTCGGAAGAGATCGTGCGCATCGTCCTGCAGGCCAGGACGATCACCCGAGCCATCGAACGGACGAGAAGCTCTTCGTCGGGTGTGAACTCATCGCTCGACCTGATCAGTATCAGGATGCCGGGGATGTCGTCCTCAACCTCAACCGCTAACGCGCTGCACGGTCCGAGACCGGGGAGGTCCACCACTCCGGTGCCACCATCGACGACCGACTGAAGGGTTGCCGCCGACAACGAGGTGCGGCCGGTTCCGGCCGACGCCACGATCCCACCGCCTCGCAGCATCGCCCCGGCCTCTGCGTCAAGAGCTTCGACGCTGCGTTCGACCGCAACGGCCAATGCAGAGCCCTCATCCGGACAAGCTGCCACCGAAGCCATGAACTCGGCCAGTTCATGAGCGGACGGATCGCGCGCGGTAGAGCTCACTCGCTACCCGCCTCTTGTCCCCAGCGAACCTTCTTCAAGTCGCACTCCGAGCATCTGACCACGGGTGGCTGCCCCAGAAGGCCGATCTGCCTCGAAGGCTCTACCCCCACCTGCGAACCATCCGTCGGCAACAGTAAGTCCTTCTTGGTTCCCCGTCACGGAGGTCTGAGGGGGTTCGCGGCATCTGCCCGGACCGGACCCGTTGGTGGTGCTTGCTCTCTCAAGTCACGTATGGCTTCGGGACGATGGCTTCTGTAGGAAGGAAGCTTCGGTTCGCGGGACGCATACCGGAGCCTTCGCGGGGCTCATCCGGAGGAGAACATGACGAAACTTCCGCGCGTGCTCGTCGCGCTCACCACCGCTCTGCTGATGTTTGTTTCGGTCGCCACGCCTGCCCAAGGGCGGGCGCCGAGGAAAGCCACGGCATCTCAACCGATACGGATCAACTTTCAGCCGAAAGGTGTCCCAACGCCGTGCGGGTGGAAGGCGGACCTCGGGCTGATCTTCGGTGAGCGCAACGGCATGGAGTACGGGTGGAATGTCGATCACACCGACGTCGTACGCGATCGACACATCAAGGACAACCAGCTGCTCGACACCTTGAGCCACTTCCATCAGGACGCGGTCTGGGAGATCGCGGTTCCCAACGGTCTGTATGAGGTGCACGTGGGTATCGGAGATGCTGGGTACCCATCCACCTATTTCCTCAACGTCGAGGGGGTTCCCTTCTGGTGGAACCAGTGGCTGGATGCGAACGACTTCCGACACGCTCGTCACGTTGTCAACGTTCAGGATGGGCGACTAACGATCGATCAAGGCGACGCGTGGGATAAGGCCACGCGGATCAATTTCATCGAGATCGATGCTCCCGTCGATGGTCCAAGGCCGTGCAAGGACGACGGTGGACGCGATGACGATCCCGAACCCGGCGACACGATCGGCGGGAGCGGGGATGTCGGGCCGCGACCTAATGGGCTGCGCGGACTCAAGCAGGTCTTCGGTCGACGCTGCAACCGACGCGCGAACGACGCGCGGACCTACTACCCGTCGGCCGCCGGGCGAGGGAAGGGTGGCTACGTCTACTACCACTCCAAGCTCGCGAAGAAGGTTGGTGGTCGCATCGTGAAAGCCATGAAGTACCGCAACCGGACCGCCGCGGCCGATTACGGGGTCTGGGGTTACGCATGCCGGATGAAGACCGGAGGCACCTCGTGGAGCGTTCACTCTTGGGGGGCCGCTGTCGACACGAACACGTTGCGCAACCCGTGGGGAGCTCGGCGCTGGGATGGCAAGGGGTCGAACGGGCGGCGCTACGGCCGCTTCCTCCCTCGGCTCTGGATGAACCAAGGCTTCTACTGGGGGATCAACTTCCGCGATCCCATGCACTTCCAGTACGTCTCGGGCTACTGATCCCGTTACTTGGAGGATTCCGCGGCATGAACTGGTCGATATTCGACCAGATTCCGACTAGGAAACGGGGGTGGACCTGAGGGGAGTCGAACCCCTGACCTCACCCGTGCGAGGGGTGCGCTCTACCAACTGAGCTACAGGCCCGAAGGGGGCTCAGTCTAACTTGGCGGGGTGTCGCTCCCTTTCAGCAGCTCAGAGTGTTCGTGCAACGCGTCCCTGAGGCTTGACTGGACCGTCGAGGTCGTGAAGTCCCCTCGGGTCCGTTCGATGATGCTGCGGGCCACGTCGGTGAGGCGGCGGAGGCCGAAGGTGATCCCGTCGGGGTAGTCCATCGTCACGAGCACGTTATAGATGTCATCCATCCGGCCCAGCAGTTCCTCGCAACGTCCAAGATCACCGTGGCGCATGAGATCGAGTAGGTGGCGACGCAGCTCCCCGACGGCTTCTGCCATGCCCTTGAGATACGCCTGAGCCGGGATGCCGAGTTCGTCGGCTCCCGGGAAGTCACGACCGGTTACCAGTGCAAGCGTGATGCGGGCTTCGGCAACCTCTTTCTCGGCGTCATGTACGAAGCCCGCGTGAAGCATGTCCGGGTGGCCCTCCAGCGCGGATCGGGCCGCGTCCAGGTGTCCCTGCGCCTCTTCGAGAAGCGTGGAGGCCTCGTCGAACTCCAGCCTGTGCATGGAGCGGATCGCGTTGCCGCAAGCTCGGATGGCACTACGACTCGCGCCGAGTCCACGCTCGCGTGCTTCGTTCTTCGAATCGAGTTCGGCTCGTAGCTGCTCTGACAGAAGGGACAGGTCCATGCGGGCCACACTACCGAAGAGAGCAGGAGGCCATCCTTCGCGCGAACCGAGGGGTCAGTTACGAGCGCCTCCCGTTGCCTCGATCGGCTCTTGAAACACCACCCGCTCATCTCTGTGGAGCCGGTGCTGAGCAAGGGATCTGACCTTCTGCGACTGCTCTTCCCTCTGCCGCTTGGTCCCCAGCAGCAGTCCCACGTAGAGGATCAGCGAAACGCTGAAGGCCGTAGCGAGGGAGGAGATGAGGCCCGAAGCGATCATCCCGATCGGGCCGGTCACTGCGGTCCCGATGGCGAGGAACTTGAGGATCGCTCGTCTGCGGGCCTGGCTCCGAGCGAACGCTCGCGCCCTGGCTTCCGCCCGAGCCCCCGGAACGATGACCCAGCGCCCTTGCCGCCGCGGCACCTGGGGAGCGATGAGGTCCATCCTGCGCTTGAAACGCTGAGCTGCGGTAAGAGGGGTCGTTTCACGTGCTCGGATCGCTGCGGGGAGGAACACCCCGACCCAAGCAAGTCCCACGATGACTAGGAACCAACCGGTCAAACCGCGTCTCTCCTGTTAACTGCCATCGAAGGTCACGCTAAACCCATAGTTCTCCAGAACGCCGTATTTCCGCTTCAACGATGGCGCGGCCCGCGGTATAAGGGGAGCCCGCCCTGCCTAAGGAGAACCGATGAGATCCATGCCGGAATCGATCGCAACCGACGCCTCGCCTTCGTCGGTTTCATGCGACGCGATCGTCATCGGCGCGTTCAGTTCTGACAACGGCCTCGAACTGGTCGATGGGGGGCTCTCCTCTGAGTTGGACGGATATCTGGACGGCCTGATGAACACGGGGTTCCGGGGCCAACTAGGAGAAACCGTCCTGGTTCCCTCCTTGGGGAAGGTAGCGGCGGCTGCATTCA
>JBKHYB010000077.1:0-6934 GCA_046565725.1 Actinomycetota bacterium | reverse complement strand
CGTGTCGCTACGTTCCAGTGGTCCGGTTCAGGCGAAGGGCGCTCCCTGCCTCTTCTATCGTGAGTTCCGGAACAACGAGAACGTCCGGAGGGTCACCCCGGCTGTCTGCCGTGACGGAACCGCCGATCACGCCCGGAGCGGTCATGATGTCGTTTGGGCGGGCGAACGGATGCTGTTATGGGGCGGAGACCATGGTGGGCGGTTCCCCTACGGGGATCCCGTGCGTGCCGGCCTCATTTACGAGCCTGCCTCGAGACGGTGGTCCCTCCTGCCTTCTCCGGAGGGGCCGGTCACGTCTGCGGAGGTCGCGGTCTGGACGGGGTCGGAGATGATCGTAGCGGGGCTCACGAACCGGACATGGAACACGGTGGTGCGATCCTTCGATCCATCAACCGCATCTTGGAGAACCATCCGTTTCCCGTTCGATGACTGGTCCGGGTTCGAGGGAGTGTGGACGGGCTCAGAGCTGATCCTGTGGGGAGGCCCCGACCATTCTCTGAAGCCCTATCGCCGTGGCATCGCTTACAGCCCGTCCGAAGATGGCTGGCGACGGACGGCGCGCGCCCCAGTTCCGGGTCGCTGGGGGCACACGTTGACCTGGACCGGGTCCGAGATGATCGTGTTGGGTGGGACGGACAGCGATAGTGACCGAGGGGACGGTGCCGCTTACGACCCGGCGGGCGACTCTTGGAGGCGGATCGCAAGCGCTCCGATCCCGGCCCGTCAGTGGACCGAGACGGTCTGGACGGGGACCGAGCTGATCGTATGGGGAGGCTCCAGCATCAGTCGAGCCCGGGCGGATGGCGCCGCTTACGACCCGGCGACAGACTCCTGGAGGCTCCTGCCGGGATCGCCCTTGCGACCGAGATACGACCATTCCATAACCTGGACGGGGTCGGAGGTTCTCATCTTCGGTGGCTACGACTACAAGAGGACGCTTGGCGACGCGGCTGCCTACGATCCGATCCGCGATGCATGGAGGAAGCTGCCGAAGGCGCCGATCCGTGCTCGGTGCTGCCATTCGGCGATCTGGACGGGTACGGAGATGGTCGTCTTCGGTGGCAGTCCCGGGTTCGGTCACATCGCATACGGTGATGGTGCGGCGTATGACCCCATCCGCGATCGGTGGAGGCTACTCCTGCCCGCCCCTCAGCTTTCTCGCTAGCGGATCGGGCGTCCCTCGAAGGGGGTCGAGAGCACGATCGTGGTCCTGGTCGTCACCGACAGTTTGGCCCTCAGGGCGTCCACGAGCTCCTCCAGCGCCTTGGTCGACGGCGCCCGTACCAACAGGGCGTAAGAGTTGTCGCCGGCGATCGAGTAGCAGGATTCGACCAGACCGAACTCGGCGATGAGGGTAGGGATGTCGTCCGGAGACGTGGGAGAGAGGGCCAGAGAGACGATCGCCGTGATCGGCAGGCCGATCTTCTCGCGGTCGAGGTCTGCCCGGTAACCCTTGATCACCCCGGTCTGCTCGAGCTTGCGGACACGGTCATGGACGGACGAACCCGACAGACCGACCTGGTTCCCGATCTCGGCGTATCCCATCCGGGCGTCGGCCTCGAGGCAGGCGAGGATGCGCCGGTCTTTATCGTCCATTACCGAATATCCTTCCGGTATAGTCCTAGAAAGCCGAATGATATTCGGTTAGACTGACGAAGTCCAGGATGGATGCCGGAGCAAGAGGGGACGGCGCCCATCCTGGATCACGCCGCCGACGATGCCGGGAGGGAAGAGGACCTATGTGTGCACAGGTGTTGCCCGAGACCTCGACCACCCGCGCCCTGCGGGCCCACGCCGGCCCTCAGCCGTACCAGTACCCGCCGGAGATCGACTACGTCGAACCCGACTGGAAGCGCCTGCCCGGCTACCGGGACGTGACGGAAGCGGAGTGGAACTCCGCCAAGTGGCAGCGGCAGCACACCGTGAAGAACCTCGACCAGCTACGCAAGGTCTACGGCACCCTGCTGCCGGGATCGGTCTACGAAGACATCGCCCGGGATCAGCAAGAACGCTCCACGATGTCGATGTTGGTGCCTCCGCAGATGCTCAACACGATCCGCGAGGACCGGTTCGAGGCCGACCCGATCCGTCGCTACATGATCCCGATGTTCACCGATCGCGATCCCGACTTCCCGAGCCATCCGTTCGCAGAGCGCGACTCGTTACATGAGGCCGACATGTGGGCGGTCGAGGGCCTGACGCACCGGTACCCGACCAAGGTGCTTGCCGAACTGCTGGCGACCTGCCCTCAGTACTGCGGGCACTGCACCCGGATGGACCTCGTCGGTAACAACGTTCCGCAAGTGCTCAAGCATCGTTTCGAGATGCAGAACAAAGCCCGCTACGAGGCGATCCTCGATTACCTGCAGCGGACCCCAAGCGTGCGAGATGTCGTCGTGAGCGGTGGTGACATCGCCAACCTCCCGATCCATCAGCTCGAGGACTTCATGCTGAGACTCCTGGATATCGAGAACATCCGTGACGTCCGGCTCGCGACCAAGGGATTGATGGGACTCCCTCAACATTTCCTCCAGGATGAGGTTCTGGCGGGGCTGGGCCGGATCGCTCGGAAGGCCAACGAGCGCGAGGTAGACGTTGCTATCCACGTACACATCAACCATGCGCAGTCCGTCACGCCGCTGGTGGGCAAGGTCGCCCGGAAGATGCACGAGCTCGGATTCCGGGATGTGAGGAATCAGGGGGTGCTGCTGCGGGGTATGAACGATTCCCCGAAGGCCTTGCTGGATCTGGCCTTCATGCTCCAGGACAGGGCCAAGATCCTGCCTTACTACTTCTACATGTGCGACATGATCCCCATCTCAGAGCACTGGCGTTTGTCGGTTTACGAAGCGCAACAGCTACAGCACTCCATCATGGGGTACCTACCGGGCTTCGCCACCCCTCGCATCGTGTGCGATGTGCCCTTCGTCGGTAAGCGGTGGGTACACCAACTGGATGAGTACGACCGGGTCAGGGGTATCTCTTACTGGACCAAGAACTACCGCACCGGCATCGAGTACGACGATCCCGATGCCCTTACGAAGCGGTACCCGTACTACGACCCGATCTACACGCTGCCTCCGGAAGGTCAGGCGTACTGGCGTGATTTCGTCGCCGACCGAAGCAAGACGGCCTAGGAAGAAGGTTCACTGATGCAACGCTTCGGTACCCACCGATCGGTCGAGCCGCGCGGAGTGCTTCCGCAACAGGCTCGCGTCCTGAACCCCCATCTGCCGCTGGCGGAAGACGAGGTTCTGATCGATGTGGACTACCTCAACATCGATTCGGCATCCTGGCAGCAACTCAGATCTGCCAATGGGGACGATTCCTCCGCAATGAAGGGCGAGATCCTCCGGATCGTGTCCGAGCGCGGCAAGATGCAGAACCCGGTGACGGGGTCGGGCGGGATGCTCGTCGGGACGGTGGCTCAACTCGGAGCTCATCGCGTCGAGCCGGCAGTGGGGAAGAGGATCGCGACCCTCGTGTCGCTCACCCTTACCCCTATGGAACTCGACGAGATCACCGAGCTCGACCCTTCCAGCGAACAGGTCAAGGTCAAAGGACGGGCGATCCTGTTCGGTTCCGGCATCTATGCCGAGGTTCCGGACGATCTGGACGAGCGGATGGTGCTGTCCATCCTCGACGTGTGCGGCGCACCGGCCTGGGCGGCGCGCTTGGTCGAGCCCGGCATGAGGGTTGCCGTCATCGGAGCCGGAGGGAAGTCGGGCATGTTGGTGACCGCTCAGGCGGTTCGCTCAGTGGGGGAGGAGGGGTCGGTTCTCGGTCTGTGCTGGCCGCCGGAGACGGTCGAAGCCGCCGAGGACGCCGGAGCCCGAGCCGTTGCGGTCGATTGCACCGACCCCGTGGCCGTCATGAACTCCGTTGTCGACGCATTCGACGGCTCGGCTGCCGATCTGGTGGTGGTGTGCGCCAACGTCCCGGGGTGTGAGGGTGGAGCGCTGCTGTCGTGCGACGACGAGGGGACAGTCCTCTTCTTCTCGATGGCAACCTCGTTCCCGTCTGCAGCACTTGTGGCCGAAGGTCTGGGGAAGTCTTGCCGCATGATCATTGGTAATGGGTTCTTTCCGGGTCACGCGGACCTTGCCCTGGACCTCGTTCGTAGTCACCCGGCCCTCATGAAGAGGTTCGAAAGATGACCAGCACGCTGTTCACGGGCGGACGGATCATCATCCCGGGGGGCGACCATGCGAGCTGGGTCGTGGTCGGCGGCGACACGATCGCCGGCGTGGGGACGGGCGAACCGCCGAGGACGGATCGCGTGGTGGACATGCAAGGTGCCACGCTGGTCCCTGCGTTCCGTGATGCACACGCGCATCTTCCGGCTACCGGACTGTACCGAGCCGGCATGAACTTCAGGGGCGAGCGCAGAGCGTCGGCGATACTCGATGCATTCTCCGAGAGGGCCTCCTCCGGTGAACTCCTGTTCGGTGGCAACTTCGAAGATCCGCTCGATCGATCGCTGACCGGTTCCGATCTCGACCGCGTGGTGGGAGACCGACCCGCTCTGCTCGTCAGAGCGGACATGCATTCGCTGATCGCCTCGTCGGCGCTCATGCGCCAACTCGATGTGAGTGGCTTGGAGGGGGTGGATCGAGCAGATGACGGGACGTTGACCGGATATCTGCGCGAGGAGGCTGCCGGGGTTGCTTACAGGTGGTTCGATCAGAATCTCCCCAAGGAGCAACAGCAGGCCGCAGTCAGATCTGCCATCGAACTTGCGTATAGCAAGGGCATCGCCGAGGTTCACGAGATGCACGTCGTGGAGTGGCGCGGGTGGGAGGCATGGGACACCCTGGCCGATGCCATCTCCGATGTTGCCCTGACGGTGGTGCCATACATCGCCACGAGCGAAGTGGACCGGGTTATCGAGATGGGTTTCCGGCGGATAGGAGGGGACTACTTCCTGGACGGGAGTTTCGGTTCCCATACGGCGTGGATGAAGGAACCGTTCCTCTCGCCGCCGCCCGAGGGGTCTCCTGCGTGTGGCATCGCTTATCGGAGCGACGACGACCTGTTCGAGTTCTTCTATGAAGCTCAGACGAAAGGCCTCCAGGTGGGGGTACACGCGATCGGGGATGCGGCTATCGAGCAAGCTCTCGTCGCTTGGGAGCGGGTCGCGTCCAAGGTCGGAACCGAAGAGGTGTGGCAGCGCGGTCACCGCATCGAACATTTCGAGTGCGGCAGCGACGATCACATCGCCCGCTCCGTCGCTCTGGGGCTAACGCTCAGCGTGCAGCCGGCGTTCGACAACTACTGGGGCGGACCCGATGGTCTCTACGCAGAGAGGATCGGGTGGGATCGCGCCCGGAACATGAATCGGTTCAGATCTATGCACGAAGCCGGCTTGGTTATGGCAGCGGGGAGCGACTCGACCGTCACTTCGATGGACCCGTTCCTCCAGATGCATTCGCTAAGGGATCATCATCTGCCCGAGGAACGATGCGATCGTGAGACCGCTCTGTCGATGAACACCTTGGGCCCCGTCCTTGCTGCGGGAGGGCCGGTCGACCGCGGAACCATCGAGGTCGGGCTGAGGGCGGATCTGGCGCTATGCGACAGGGACCCACTCGAGGTGGATGACGCGGAGCTGTTGGAGACCGAGGTTGTAGGGACCTGGTGTGCCGGCGCCCGGGTATGGCCACTCGCAGAAGCGGAGACGGCATGAACGCCAGAGGAGCGTTCCAGAGGCCTTTGGGGCGCCTCCGGATAGACCAGAAGAGCGTCGACGAGTGCCGCGAGCTGGCAGCAGAGATCGCGGCCCCCATCGAGGCCCTCGCGAAGTCCCACACAACGACGAGTATCGAGAGAGCAACCCTTCGGCTGTTCGGTGTGGACGGAGTGGAGGGGCAAGGGGTAGAGGCATCCCCGATCCCCAACGTCGTGGTGGACCGTATCCGGGCCGCCGTCGGTCTAGAAAGAGGCGTGAGCATCCCGTTCTTCCATGCAGCGAAGGGCGGTGACGTTCACGAGACCGCCGCCAAGATCGCCTCCGGCGACATCGCTGTGAGTTGGCCCTCCGGTCCGGATCTGGAAGGTGCGATCGCTGCCGCTCGGCGTTCTGCGGAGAAAGTCGTCGACAACATCGCCGCCGCAAGAGATGTGCGTGATGGGAAGATCGCTCGGTTCGGCGAAGCACCTAAGCCCTGGTTCTATCTGATCGTCGCTACGGGGAACATCTACGAGGACGTTCCCCAAGCGCAGAGCGCCGCCCGTAACGGAGCGGACGTCATCGCCGTGATCCGCTCGACCGGTCAGAGCCTCTTGGACTACGTGCCTTACGGGGCGACCACCGACGGGTTCGCCGGTACGTATGCGACCCAAGAGAACTTCCGCATCATGCGCAAGGCACTGGACGAGGTCGGCCGCGAACTCGGTCATCTCAAGGTGCGCGACGACACGCTCGTGCACATCGACGACCTCCGCCAGCATCCGCCCGAGCGCACCGTGCTCTGCTGCACCGGTTCTCAAGGCGAGCCGCTGTCTGCGCTCTCTCTGATCGCGTCCGGCGAACACCGATCGATCCACATCGAGGCGGGCGACACCGTGATCCTGTCTGCCAGTCCCATCCCGGGGAACGAACCTGCGGTGCATCGCGTGATCAACGGTCTGTACAAGGCCGGTGCCGACGTCTATCACTCGGAGACGAGCGCGGTGCACGTCTCCGGTCACGGAGCGTCCGACGAACTCGCCTACATGCTCACGCTCGCGAAACCTCGTCATTTCATCCCGGTCCACGGCGAGTATCGACAACTGGCGCTTCACGCCAAGATCGCCGAGGCCGAAGGGGTGCCGCCCGACGCCATCACGATCGTCGAGGACGGGGACGTGATCGAGCTGTTGGACGGCAAGGTCAAGCGGGGGGACCGGGTCAGCGCCGGCATGGTGTTGGTCGACGGCCTGGGCGTCGGCGACG